>JAUVMT010000204.1 GCA_030600085.1 Gemmatimonadales bacterium
AGCGGCGCAGCGATTCGAGCCACGGACTCCGCTGGCTCGGCCGTCGAGGACTCCGAGCCGCTCCAGGGTGAAGGGCCTCGGGAAACGTCTCCCATCGATCCCGAGTCGATCCTGGCGGTGGTTCCCACTTCGGGGACGAGTGGGAAACCGAAGGGCGTCCTTCTCTCCAGGAGGGCCGTTCTCGCATCGGCCCGGGCGAGCGCCCAGAACCTGGGCTGGGACGCCGAAGATCGCTGGCTGCTGACGCTTCCCCTCGCCCACGTCGGGGGGTTGTCGATCCTGGCACGTGCTCTGATTGCGAGGCGATGCGCCGTCCTCGCGCCGCCCGGACGCTTCGCGGCGGTCTGGACCATCCGAGCCATCGAGGAACACCGGGTCACCCTCGCCTCGCTGGTGCCCCCGATGCTCGAAGCGATGCTGGAGGCCGATCCTGCCTGGAGCCCGCCGGGGCACCTGAGAGCCCTCCTCCTCGGCGGCGGTCCGGCGAGCCAGGACCTCCTGTCGCGGGCCGCCGATCGAGGCGTTCCCGTGCTGACCACGTACGGCCTCACGGAGAGCTGCTCGCAGGTCACGACGCAGCGATATGGTACCCGCAACCGCGGCGAGCTGGGCTCAGGGCCGCCTCTCGACGGGGTCGAGCTGCGCATCATCGATGGAGAGATACAAATCCGGGGTCCGATGCTGTTCAGCGGCTACGCGGAGCGAGGTCGGGTCTGGGCAGGCGTGGATGCCGAGGGCTGGCTCGCGACGGGCGACGAAGGCGAGCTCGACGCCGCGGGGCAGCTCCACGTTCGCGGACGGCTCGATCGACTGATCGTCACCGGCGGCGAGAACGTCGACCCCCTGGAGATCGAGAACGCGCTGCAGGCGCTGACCTCCATCCGCGGGGCGGTCGTGTTCGGGGTGGAGGACGCGAAGTGGGGGGTCGTCGTCGGGGCCGCGCTCGTCGCCGAAGGCGATCCCGAGCCGGGTGCGCTACGCGAGGAGGTATCCGCGATCCTGGCGCCCTACAAGAGACCCCGGCTCGTTCGCTTCCTTGCGGATCTGCCGACGACACCGACAGGGAAGGTGGATCGGACCGCCGCCGAAGCCGCCGCGAGAAAGGATCTGCAGCCGATCTGATCGACGAGCAGGCCCGGCTGGCGCGCTCGGGCCTCTGTCAGGCATCTATCTGTCAGGCATCTAGAGGAGACCGCGCGTCCAGCCTCCGTCCACGGCGATCGAGGTGCCGGTAATGTAACCGGCGCGTTCCGAGACGAGGAACGCGACGAGCGCCCCGACCTCGCTGGGATCGGCGAGTCTGCCTGCCGGGATCTCCTCCTCCCACGTTCCGAAGACCGCTTCCAGGCTCTCCGCGTCCCCAGTCGACGCGAGATGCTCGGCCAGCTCGACGAGCCTCTCCGTGCGGGTGTACCCGGGAAGCACGTTGTTCACCGTAATCCCGTGGGGAGCGACGTCGTTGGCGAGCGTCCGCGCGAAGCCGGTGAGCCCGGCCCGAATGCTGTTGGAGAGCATGAGGCCATCGATCGGTTGCTTCACGGCGACGGACGTCACATTGATGATTCGGCCCCACCCGCGATCCTTCATGCCGGGCAGCACGCCGCGGGCGAAGCCCACGGGGCTCTCGAGCAGCTGTCGGACGGCCTGCTGCCAGTCTTCCGCCGTGAGATCGTCGAACCGCCCGGCCGGCGGCCCGCCCGTGTTCGTCACCAGGATGTCGACCTTGCCGAACGCAGCGACCGCGGCGTCGATCACCCGCTCCACTCCCGCCGGCTCCGATGTGTCCGCCGACACCGCCTCGATGCGGGCTCCTGTGGCCTGTCCCAGATCCTCACGCGCGGCCTCGAGTACCGCGGCGTCCCGCGCGCAGAGCATCACGTCCGCGCCCTCCGCCGCCAGCTCATTCGCGATCCCACGTCCGATCCCGCGGCTGGAGCCGCCGACGATCGCCGCTCGGCCCTTCAGTCCCAAATCCAAGGCTTACCCCTCGTGGAAGTAGGTGTCGGTTCCGTCCAGCCAGTCCTGCCGCGGCGGGCTGAACACGTCCACATCGAGCGTGTCTTCGAGCGCTTCCGCCTTGTGCGGCACGTTCGACGGGATGTACAGGATCTCGCCCGCGCGGACGACCAGCTCCTCCTCCCCGTCCTCGCCGATCCAAAACCTCAGCGCACCCTCCAGGATGTACGTGATCTGCTCGTTCTCGTGAGCGTGTTTCGGGACCACGCTCCCCTTATCCAGGTTGACCTGCGCGATCATCATCCGCTCGCCCCAGACGAGGCGGCGCGAGATGACGTCCGTGATCTGCTCCTTCTCGACCTCTTCCCACGCCAGAAGGCGAACTCTCGAATCATCGTCCATCAGCCTATCATCTCCATCAATTGATCTCCTCCTCGGTGATCTCTGCCTCCCATTCGATCTCGACGCAGGGCGTGAGCGTCTGAGCCACCGGACACTTGGAGGCGTGGTGGGCCAGCGCCCGTTCCGTCTCGGCCCGCATGCCGCTCGGGACCAGGATCTCGTAGCGCACGTGGATCCGGGTGATCTTCAGCGTTCCGTCGACCGGCGCGATCTCTCCCGTGACCGTGGAGCTCAGCCGATCCGGCTGGCTGGGGATTCCTCTGGCTTCCAGGGCTCCGCCCAGGGTGCCCGTCAGTCACCCACCGGTTGCGGCCACCACGTGGTCGAGCGTCGTGGGGATCGGCTCGGCGGTCTGGCTGCCGTAGAACTCGGCGATCGGGCCATGGACCCCGAACTCGAGCGGATCCCGGAACGGCTCGATCCAGGCGAGCCTGTGAGGACCTTCCAGTTTCTGAATGCGCACGCGGGAGCGGTATAACGGTTCGGTCATCAGCCATCTCCTATTCCAAACAAGTCTGTCTGCCAATCGAGGGACCAAGATGGCGGCACGGGCGTCGAGCCAACAACACGAGTTGACTGTGGGGATATATTACACTAGAATAACGAACGTCGGTAAAATGATAGATATCTTCACCTGCGGATAAGATCAGGCGGCTTCCGGTTTGGCAGTTCAACGCCCGAAAGACCTCGTTTTCACCCTCTTCGGTGACTTCCTCCTGCACCGGCCGGACCCCGTTTGGGTCGGCAGCCTGCTCTCGCTTCTCGCCCCGTTTGATCTCTCAGAGGGGGCGGTCCGAACGGTGCTTTCGCGCATGACGACGAAGGGCTGGCTCGAGGCCGAGAGGCGGGGCCGAAACAGCTTTTACCGGCTGGCCGCCAGGGGCAGGAAGCTGCTGGAGGAAGGGGAGGCGCGGATCTACCACCCGCCGCGGGACGAACCCTGGGCCGGCGTCTGGACCCTGATCACCTACTCGATCCCCGAGGACCGTCGCCAGCTGCGCGATCGTCTCCGTGTCCGGCTCTCCTGGCTCGGCTGTGGCTCGCTCGGGAACGGGCTGTGGATCACGCCGCACGACATCCGTCGCGAGATCGAGGAGATCGCCGAGGGTCTGGAGATTCGTGAGAACCTCGAGGTGTTCCGCGCCGAGCACGGTGGCTTCTCCCCGGTGGCAGAGCTGGTGGACCAGTGCTGGGACCTGCCGAGCATCAACCATCGGTACGAGACGTTCATCAAGCGCTACCTGGCCGATTTCGAGCGCTGCCGCCCGGCGATCGACAAAGGGCGGCTCGCCGACGAGGAGGCGTTCGTCCGTCGGTTCGCACTCGTGCACGAGTACCGCGAGTTCCCGTTGATCGACCCCTATCTCCCCCGGCCGCTGCAGCTCCCCGAATGGGGCGGTGAATGCGCGGCCGCCCTGTTCAACGCCTACCACGATCTGCTGATGCCTCTCGCTGACGAGTACGTCGACAGAACCCTGGCGGCCGCGCCGGGAGCAGAAGCTCCCGTAAAGGGCGCGGCCTAGGAACGATCGAGGAGAGAGATGACACACTTCGAGTCCAAGCCAGCCGACGCTTTCGGCTTCAAGGAAGTCCTCTACGAGAAGGGGGACTGGGTCGCGCGAATCACCATCAACCGTCCCCATAACTACAACGCCTACTCCACGCCGGCTCTGGAGGAGCTCGCCACGGCCTTCCGCGATGCGGCGTTCGACGACTCGATCTCGGTGATCGTGTACACGGGCGCCGGCCACCAGGCCTTCTGCACGGGCGGCGACGTGAAGGAGTACGAGAAGCTCTACACGCAGCGTCCGCGCGACTACTGGAAGTACATGCGCCTTTTCCGCGCCTATATCGAGAGCATCTTGAACTCTGGGAAGCCCGTGGTCGCGAGGTTGAACGGCATGGCGGTGGGGGGTGGCAACGAATCTCAGATGGCGTGCGACCTCGCCGTGATGGCGGAGCACGCCTGGATCGGGCAGGTCGGGACGAGGGTCGGGAGCGTGGCCGCCGGTGGTGCGACGCAGTGGCTGCCGATCATGATCGGTGATCGTCGGGCGCGGGAGATGCTCTTCTTCAACGGCCGCATCCCGGCCCGTCAGTGCCTGGAGTGGGGG
>JAUVMT010000140.1 GCA_030600085.1 Gemmatimonadales bacterium
GCCGGCTCCGGCGCACATTGCGCCATGCATACCGCCAAGCGAACGCACGGCTTCACGGAGTCCGTCATCCGGGGGATGACCCGGCTGGCGAACGAGCACGACGCGATCAACCTCGCTCAGGGCTTCCCCAACTTCGCTGCGCCCGATGTGCTGAAGGCCGAGGCGGCGCGCGCCATCCACGAAGACGTCAACCAATACGCGATCACCTGGGGCTCGCGTCGTCTGCGGCTCGCGCTGACCCGCAAGTACGCCGAGCTCTACGGGATGGAGGTGGACCCGGAGGCCGATATCACCGTGACCTGCGGGGCGACCGAGGCGATGGCGGCGGTTCTCTTGGCGATCGTCGATCCGGGAGACGAGGTGATCGTTCCCGAGCCCTTCTACGAGAACTATGGCCCGGACACCATCATCTGCGCGGCGAAGCCGGTCTTCTGCGCGATATGGGAGCCCCCCGAGTGGGAGCTCGACCTGGATCGGTTGGAGAGAGCCTTCTCCGACCGGACACGGGCCCTGATCCTCAACACCCCGAACAACCCCACCGGTCGGGTTCTCTCGCGGATGGATCTGGAGGCGATCGCGGAACTGTGCGCTCGATACGACGCATGGGCGGTGACCGATGAGGTGTACGAGCACATCCTGTACGAGGGAGAGCACGTCCCGATCGCCACCCTGCCGGGGATGCGCGACCGGACGATCACGATCAGCGGAGCGTCGAAGACGTACAGCGTCACGGGCTGGCGGATCGGGACGATCATCGCGCCTCCGGATGTCACCGACGCCATCCGAAAGGTGCACGATTTCCTCACCGTGGGGGCACCGGCTCCCCTCCAGGAGGGAGTGGCGGCGGCCATGGAGACGCTGGGTCCGGATTACTACGAGAGTCTCGCCTCCGACTACCGCGCCCGGCGCGACGCGCTGCACAGCCGCCTGATCGAGGCGGGGTTCCACGCTGCGTTGCCGGAGGGGGCCTACTACATCCTGGCCGACTTCTCGGAGATCAGCGGGCTGCCGGACGACGAGTTCTCCGTCTGGCTCACGCGCGAGATCGGCGTCGCCCCCGTGCCCGGATCCAGCTTCTACGCTGACCCTGCCGACGGGCGCCACCTGATCCGGTTCGCCTTTCCGAAGACCTTGGACATGCTGAAGGAGGCCGGCGCGAGTTTGGCCGGCGTGCGGGAACGGGCGATGCCGAGATGACCCCGAGGGGTTCCGACGCGGATCCGCCGTCCGGAGGCGAGGAGCGGACCAGGTCGATCGAAGAGCGTTTCGCGAACCGGGTCCAGGTACGTCTCCCGGCGCGCCACAACCCGAAGCTCGCGGCGATCGTCGAGCGGGTGAACGAGAGCGACGAGCTGTACGCGCTGTGGATCGTGACCAACGTCAATGCCGTCGAGCGGTTGGCGATGTCCGATCACGGTCCCGTGCACGTACAGATCGTGGCGAACTCGGCCCTTCGGCTGTTGAGGCTTCTGGTCGACGCGGGAGTCGTTCCGAGCGTCGTGGCGGACTACGACCTGAAGCAGGCGGACGCCGAGGTCGTCGTCTGTCTGGCCGCGCTGCTGCACGACGTGGGCATCTCCATTCACCGCGACGGCCACGAGGCCTTCTCCCTCTTCATCGGCAGACCGATCCTGCGGGAGCTTCTGTCGTTGTCCTACGACGGCCCCACGCTCGAGATCCTGGTCTCCGAGATCCTTCATGCGATCATCGCGCACCGATCAGGTGGCCGATGCCTCACGGTGGAGGCCGGTGTGCTCCGTATCGCCGATGCCCTGGACATGGCCCAGGGCCGCTCCCGCATCCCGTTCCGTGCGGGCTCGGTGAGCATCCACGCGGTGTCTGCAGCGGCGATCGAGGCAGTGAACATCGAGCCTGGGGAAGAACGAGCCGTCACGATCCGGGTGAACATGACCAACTCTGCAGGTGTCTTCCAGGTCGATCAGCTCCTCAGGGAAAAACTCCGCGGGTCCGGTCTGGAGGAGCACCTCCAGGTCGAGGCCCACATCGAGGG
Source organism: Gemmatimonadales bacterium (assembly GCA_030600085.1). Classification (GTDB taxonomy): domain Bacteria; phylum Gemmatimonadota; class Gemmatimonadetes; order Palauibacterales; family Palauibacteraceae. The sequence goes on from JAUVMT010000140.1 coordinate 2,012, forward strand.
CGAGACGGAGAAACGTCTCGTCGAGCGGTTCCGTCTATAGGTTGGAGTGTCTGAGCGAGGCACACGAGGGGACCGCCGCTCGGAGGCGTCGACCATGACCCACGATACACGGCAGACACACATAGCCGCTCGGTTCTGCGGGCTGGCACGTTGCGGGCTCGTGTGCTGCGGGCTCGCATGCTGCGGGTTCCTCGTGGCCGGTTGCGCGCGCCAGGCCGTCGTCGGATCGTCCGGCACGCCGGGAGCGGATGCATCCGAGGCCACCCTGCGCTCCGATCTCGATGCCCTGCACACGGCCGAGGAGCGCTTCGAGGCGGCCAACGATCGTTACACGAACCAGCTCGAGGAGCTGGAGTTTTCGTCCAGCCCGGGTGTCGAGGTCAGCATCGTTCAGGGGGATCGCCGCGGCTATTCGGCCATCGCGGCGACGGGTGATTCGGAGTGCGCTGTGTTCGGGGGGGAGTCGCGACCGCCGAGGAGCTACGTGACGCAGCCGGGTTTGGTGGGCTGTAGGCCCTGATCCCCCGGCCGCGGGGATCCTCAGCTGCGGGTTGTCGCCCGCCTCTTCCGCCGCTTCCTACGACGCTCGGCCGCCTTCATCTTACGGCGCTTAGCTTCGCTGGGCTTCTCGTAGAACCGGTTCTTCTTGATGTCGCGAAAGATGCCGGCCCGCTGAACCTTCCGCCGGAACTTCTTCAGTGCGCGATCGAGCTCTTCGCCCTCGTCCAGACGATACTCCAAGCGGCCTCCTTCGGTTATGCGACGTTGAAGAGGCGACCCAGCTTCTCACGGAGCTGTGAGGCCAGGCTCTGCGCAGCTCCCTCCGCCGGGACGGCTGCTGGGATGTCGGTCGCGTCCTGATGCGACACGCGGTGGGCCTTGGGCCCACGGTCTCCGACTACCACCTCGAAGTCGACGGCCGCGCCCTCCTTCAGCGATCGGAATCCGTCGCCGACGATATCCGTGTAGTGTACGAAGACGTCCTCGCCGCTAACCCGCGTGATGAAGCCGTAACCCTTCTCGTTTGAGAACCACTTTACGGTGCCCGTCTCCCGCGCCATGAAACCCTCTCCTTCTGAGACACCGAATAAGCACGGTGCGCTAATTCCCCCAAAGATCGACAAATACAGAAATACGGGGCCACAAACCTATCTCGGGAACCCGGCCATAACAACCACCGCGCAGGCTGGTGACGACCGGCATATACACACGATGCCCGCGTACGTTCTTCAATAAATTTGCCGCTTTCGATAGGGCGTCGTATGTTGGCAGCCCTGCTCACCGTTCGCGTGCGGTGCCGGACCGGCGAAGCAAGCTGGAATGGAGGTTGGACCTGGCTGAACTTCTGTTCATCAAACCGGACGGTCTCTTCGAGTTGGCTGGAAAGGCGTATCAGATCCCCGCCGAGTTTTCAGCCAGGGAAGTCTACAGTTACCGACGATTGCTCGAGCCGATACCCGATGTCCCCGGCGGTACCTGCCTGAGCGATGAGCAGAGATCCCGACAGCGGGCCTATCTTCTCCGGCGCGCGGCGGTATGCGTGATTCCGGGCCTCCAGATGGGCGCGCTCGAGCCACTGCCAATGCCGAGCCTGCGGACGATCCACCAGTGGATCTTCGAGCACCGCCCGGAACTCTCCTCGGCGTATCAACAACTGATCGCCTGACGGGTAGGACCCCCCGGAAAACGCGTCACCCCTTCAGCCGCCTGTGCGTCGGGTGCTGAGGGGGTGCCTTGCAATCCCCCCGCGACGATAACGCTCGGGAAGGGACGATCCGTTCGATCTCGGGCGGAACGCCGTCCTCGAGCCTATTCTGAGGAGAGATGGGAGCGCAGCTGAGACGAGCCAAGATTCTGAGCACGGTGGGTCCGGCCAGCAGCGATCCGGATACCCTTCGCGCACTCGTGGAGGCCGGCTCCGACGCGATCCGGATCAACTTCGCTCACGCGAGCCACGAACAGGCCGCTCCCATCATCGCCCAGCTGCGGGACCTGGCTAGGGATCTGGGACGCGCCATCGCCGTTCACTGCGACCTTCAAGGCCCGCGGGTCAGGGTAGGAGCACTGTCGCAGCCGATCCAGGTGACGAAGGGCGAGCGCTATCGCTTCGTGCCGGAGGGTACGGCCGAGCAGGGTAACTCGACGCGTGCCGAGCGAGCCATCCCGATCACGTACGCGGGTCTCGCGCGCAGCCTGGGGAAAGGCAACCGGATTCTCCTCGACGACGGCCGAATCGCCTTCGAGGTGGAGAGCGTGCAGGGCTCCGAGCTGGATGCCGTTGCGCTGACCGATGGAGAGGTGAAGACGCACAAGGGGATGAACCTGCCCGGCGTGGTCGTGGACGCCGAATTCGTGACCGACAAGGATCGTCGCGACCTCCAGTTCGCACGATCCAAGCACGTCGACTACGTGGGGCTCAGCTTCGTACAGCGCGGACGCGACCTGGAGGAAGCCAGGGAGGAGGTGGGAGGCGAGGCGCTGATCATCGCCAAGATCGAAAAGGATCAGGCGCTCAAGGAGCTGGAGGAGATAATCCGGCTCAGCGATGGCGTTATGGTGGCCAGGGGAGACCTCGGCGTCGAGCTGCCGTTCGAGGACGTGCCGATGGTGCAGAAGCACATCATCGGGTTGGCTCAGGAACTGGCTCGCCCAGTGATCACGGCGACCCAGATGCTCGAATCGATGACGCAGCAGCCACGGCCCACTCGGGCCGAGGTGTCGGATGTCGCCAACGCACTGCTCGACGGTACCGATGCAGTCATGCTCTCCGCGGAGACGGCGGTCGGCAAGTACCCGGTCGAGTCCGTAGAGGCGATGGACCGGATCGTCCGCCGCATCGAGAGCCAGACCACGCCACGGCCCCGAAGCCGCCGCGTGGAGACCGAACGGTCTCAAGTCCAGCAGTCCAGCTCGGCCGCGATCTCGGCCGCGGCGGTGGAGGCCGTGGAACGCCTGGACGCCAGCTGCATAGTGACGCTCACGCGAAGCGGCTTCACCGCCAGGGTGATCGCGTCCCAGCGGCCTCCGGTGCCCATCCTGGCCATGACGGATCAGTGGCGAACCTACAACCAGCTGTCTCTCGTGTGGGGCGTGCACCCCATCATGCACCGCGGAGAGGTGTCGTACGACGATATGCGGGATGCTGCCCGGGAGGAGATCAAGCGGCTCGAGCTCGCCGGTACGCGGGAACGTTTCGTGGTCACGGCCGGGGTCCCGTTCCACGTGCCGGGAACGACCAACATGATGCGGATCGAGCGGCTGTGACGCGTTCTGATCGGCCCGGCGCGAGTCCGTACGGGCTGTGAAGCTCACCTTCCTCGGAACCGGCACCTCCTTCGGCATCCCCGTCGTGGGCTGCTCATGCCAGGTCTGCACGTCGACTGACGCGAGGAACCGGCGCGGGCGGCACGGCCTGATGCTCGAGGAGGACGGCCGGCACCTGCTCGTGGACACACCGCCCGAGTTGAGGCTTCAGCTGCTGGCGGCGGAGGTGGACAGCCTGGATGCGGTCTACGTGACCCACCCGCACGCCGATCATGTCCACGGCATGGACGATCTGAGGATCTTCTCGCTTCGATCCGGATCGCCGCTGCCGGTCCACGTGCCGGAAGAGTACGAGGACGAGCTCCGGAGCCGATTCTCGTACATCTGGGATCCCGAAGCCCGTGATCAGCCCGGCTCGGCGGTCCCCGACCTGGATCTGCGGACCTTCGTTGATCGCGAGCGGATCGAGATCGCCGGCTTCTCGCTGCTGCCTATCGCCTGTCCCCACGGTTACTACCGCAGCTACGGCTTCCGAGTCGGCGACGCGGCGTGCGTCGTGGACGCCAAGGAGATCCCGGACGACGCCGTGAGCTCGCTGAGGGGGCTCGAGGTGCTGATCCTCGGGGCTCTCTGGTACGGAAACCCGCATCCCACGCACCTCAACGTCGAAGAGGCCGTCGACGTCGCCGTAGAGCTGGGTGCCACGCGCACCTACCTGACCCATTTGACGCATCGACTGGAGCATGCCGATTTGGAGCGGCGGTTGCCGAACGGCGTTTTCCCGGCCTGCGACGGACTGGTCGTCGAGTGCTAGATCAGCAGCGGATTCGAAACTTCTCGATCATCGCGCACATCGACCACGGCAAGTCGACGCTGGCCGATCGGCTCCTCGAGGCCACCGGAGCCATAGAGCCGCGCAAGATGAAGGCGCAAGTGCTCGATTCGATGGAGCTCGAGCGGGAGCGCGGAATCACGATCAAGCTGAACGCGATCCGCATGCGCTACGAGCTCCGCGGGGAGACGTATCAGCTCAACCTGATCGACACGCCGGGCCACGTGGATTTCACCTACGAGGTGAGCCGCAGTCTCACGGCCTGCGAAGGCGCCCTACTGGTCGTCGATGCCAGCCAGGGAATCGAGGCGCAGACCCTCTCCAACCTGTACCTGGCGTTGGACGCGGGTCTCGAGATCATCCCGGTGATCAACAAGATCGACCTTCCATCGGCGGA
>JAUVMT010000161.1 GCA_030600085.1 Gemmatimonadales bacterium
CCGGGCGGCGTCTCCCTCCATGCCGAGGAAGATCGGCCCGACGCGACCGGCGGGGACGCGGAGTGGAGCGCCGATCGTCACGGCGCTCGGTGGGTCGCCGGACGTCACCAGGCTTCTGGCCCGCCAGACCGGGATCACCCGGCTTCGCGGATCGTGAAGTCGCTCCTCCAGCCACCGGGGATCACGTCGACGATCGGGGACGCGATCCAGCTGGACGTCAGCGAACGGGTTGGGCCGTCTCCTTGGTCCGGTCATGCCGTGGCACCGCTTCGTGGCTGGTAGGCAACATCGCGATCTCCGGTTACGATGCAGCACGGCGGCGCCCAGCGCGATTCCCACCTGCCGAAAACCCACGAGAGGCGTGCCATGTCAAGCCAGCGGGAACGTGAGCTCGAGTCCGGAGTCATGCCGGAGCTCGTCACTTTCGACTGCTATGGCACGCTCATCGACTGGCGAAAGGGGATCGCCGACGCGTTCGACGAAGCGGTTCCCGGAGCCGCCGATCTCCCTCGGGACGAGCTCTTCGGGGCCTACGCACGGGCGGAAGCGGAGGTGGAGAGCGGTCCCTATCAGGCGTATCGGCAGGTTCTGACGCGAGCGGCCGGTCGCGCGGTCGAGCTGCTGGGCTTGCGGATCCCGGATTCTCGCCGATTATTCCTCGCCGAGAGTCTTCCGTCCTGGAGGCCGTTTGCCGACACCAATCCGGCTCTCGAAAGAATCGCTGCCCTGGGACCCCGCCTCGGGATTCTGTCCAACATCGACGACGACCTGCTCGAGGGAACGCTGGAGCAGCTCGCCGTTCCCTTCGACCTCCTGATCACGGCGGCCGGGCTACGCAGCTACAAGCCGGCGCCCGCACACTTCCTGGCGGCCATCGAGGCCTGCGACGGCCGCCCCGAGGCGATCGTGCACGTTGCCGAGAGCTTCTATCACGACGTCACGGCGGCCCGTCCGCTGGGGATCCGCACCCTCTGGGTCAACCGGACCGCCGAATCCCCGGTGGAGGAGGTCGCGCCCTCGGCCGAGCTCCACGATCTGGCGGAGGCTGCCGACTGGATCGCGGCACTATCGTCGGCTCGGGATCAGGCTTGAGATCCGGAAGGAGCTTGGGTAGTATTAGAATACGATTCTGATTCTGTTTTAATCATTGTGTTAGGCCTCCAGAGAGGTGCCGCGTGTGATCAGGGACGAGCGACGGCGAGAGGGCGGTCACCGGAAGCCTGTGCAGGCGAGAAGCCGACGAACGATGGACCGGATGGTGCGGGCCGCTGAGGATCTCCTGGAGGAGCGACCGTTGGACGCGGTCAGTGTCGCGGAGATCGTACGCCGAGCAGGAACTTCGGTCGGAGCCTTCTACGCCCGGTTTGCCAGCAAGAGCGATCTCCTCGCCGCCATCTACGCGCGCCGCTTCGGGGCCGAGGCCACCGAAAGGAGCAGCAAGTACCTGGCGGAGTTCGCAGCCCGCGAGATGCCGCTGGAGCACAGGACCCGGGAGGTGGTGAGAAACATGGTGGCCTACTTCCAGGACAATCGGCGTCTTCTGCAGGAAATGGCTCACGTGGTCGGGGGGCGGGAGGAAACGCTGCCGACGGGGTCTCGGGAGCTCCGAGCGCACCGGGCCGCCTTCAACGACGGGTGGGCCCGGGCATTCTTGGCGCACCCCGAGCAGATCGGACATCCCGACCCGGAGCGGGCCGTTCGCTTCGGGCTGTTCGTCGCGGCGGCCGCCTGCCGCGATGCCAGCCTGCTCGGCGAACCGGGAGCCGACGACCTGCCGATCGATGACCTGGTAAGTGAGCTCTGCCGTGCGCTGAATGCCTACCTGCCCGGAGCGGAGAGCGGCGCCACCGCGGGACGAAGCTAGGAGGCCGCCTCGCGCTCGACGCTGCGGGCGTGAGCAGCGTCGATCGGAGCGAGAACCCAGGTCAGCGAGTGCAACCGCCGCGAGACGCCCTTGGCCGGATGGGGTTCCCTGCCCGCGACCTCGGCAGGCTCCCTGCGGTGAAAGACTTCCAGGATGCGGTTGAGTAGCGTGTTCAGCTCGGCCAGGTCATCAACGCTCAGCCAACCCTTCATTCGAGCCGCCCACAGGTTCCTCTCGTCCCCTTCGACGACGGCGAGGTCCGGCCGGAAGCCGCCTCGGAAATCTCGGTTCGCGCTCCGCAGCATCGATGCTACGACCCTGCTCACCGCTCTCACGTTCTCCGGGTCCGAGGGATCGTAGGCGAGCCGCAGGGGACGTCCGGGAACATCGTACATGGCCTCTGCGCGTCGTCCGGAGCCCCGGATGCCGCGGTCGACCAGCAAGCCCGCCGCGCTCAGCTTGCGGACGTGGTAGTAGAGGGAATCGGGGCGGCGGCCCATGAAACCCGCCATCTCGCGAACCGAGCACGGTCCGGCGGCTCCAACCAAGTCGACGATCTCCTGACATACGGTGGATTCGAGCGCCCGGACCTGCTCTACGCGCTCGATCCAGCGTCCACCTCCGCTCGCTGCCGTCCTCACCCTGCCTCCGCTGCGTTCCGTGAATCGATGAAACTCGTGGCTGATTTTTCATCGATTGTTGCCGGAGCGCAAGGACACACAACCCGGAAACGGCGTCCACTCGACAAAGGTGGCGCGAACACGGCAGTCTTTTCAGGGCCTGAGGCGCCACCGAAACGCGTGAGCGACCTCGTGCCGATTCTCGATTCGAGCCGAGGGCGGTTTCTCGGCCGGCTTCCCCCGCTCTAACGTGATCGTACACAAACGGTTGAGAGCACGGCTGCCGGCGAGCCGACGAGCTTCTGGGTGAGCGGCCGCCAACCTGCCGCAGGCTTCGTTTCTTGCGGCGCTTCAGCCGGTTGTCAGTTTCCTGAAGGAGGCAAGGATGTCATTCGAGATGTACTCAACCGCCCGCCGGCTCCGGCAAGCTCTCTCGACCCTGTTGGTCGGAATCGCGCTCACCGGCTGCGCTGCCAGCACCGAACCCGGCGTGGGTCGGCTCGACGTGGTCATGAGCCAGACGTCCAGCGAACTGGCCGCAAGCGTGGCCATAAGCGAGATGGCGGTATTGGCAGGCGTGCCGCTCGAGAGCGTCCAGTCGATCTTGATCACGGTGCAAAGAATTGAGGTCCATCGCGTCGGCTCGGACGACGACGATGAAGCGGAAGGCGAGGGGTCCGAGAGCGAAGGTGCGGACGGGACTGAGGACGATGACGAGGGAAGCGGCGCATGGATCTCGGTAGACCTCGTGGCAGGAGGGGTGACGGTTGACTTGATAGGCATGTCTCCGCAGGAGATCGCCAGCGACGCCGTCCCTGGAGGCACCTACAACAAGCTTCGTCTGTTCTTCAGCTCCTCGACCATCACCTTCTCGGAGGACGTGACGGTGGACGGCGGGTCGGCCTACGAGGCCGATACGGTCTACGAGCTCGAGATCCCGAGCGGCGGCAACACGGGCATCAAGGTCCAGACCGGCTTCTTTGACGTGTCAGACGGAGAAACCGAGACTGTCGAAGTGGTCGTCGACGTCGCCAATTCGGTGAAGAACGTCACCGCCAACCAGAACGGGGTAAAGATGACCCCGGTGATCGTCGGCCGGGTGGGCTCCACTCAGACCTGACGCGACGTGTGAGAGGCTTGGACGGCCCGCAGGGCGTCCAAGCCTGGGGGCGGCCAGCCGTCAAAAGAGCCCGACGACGCGGCCGTCGGAATCCACGCTCATGCCGGCCGCCGCCGGGTGCTTGGGCAGACCGGGCATGGTGAGCACATCGCCCGTGAGAGCGACGACGAAGCCGGCGCCCGCCGAGGGGGTCACGTTGCGCACCGTGATCCGGAAGCCCTCCGGCCGGCCGAGTAGGGCCGGGTCATCGCTCAGCGAGTACTGCGTCTTCGCGATGCAGACCGGCAGCTCACCGAGGCCGATCGATTCGAGCCGCTCGATCGACTTCCGCGCTGGACCCTGGAAATCCACCCCTTCGGCACCGTACACCTCCCGAGTCACGGTCTCGATCTTTTCGGCGAGCGGCAGCTCTGCGGGATAGAGCGGGGCGAAGTTCCCGTCCCCCTCCTCCAGCGCCTTGAGCACCGCATCCGCCAGGCCCAGCGTTCCTTCCCCACCGCGGGCGTGGCCCTCCGATCGGGCGACGGTCACGCCGAGCTCCGCGCAGGCCTGCTCCACGGCGGCAAGCTCCGGCTCCGTGTCCGAGTGGAAGCGGTTGAGCGCGACGATCGGCGGAACTCCGAAGCGACGTACGATGTCGATGTGCTTCTCCAGGTTCGGGATCCCGCGGCGGACGGCCTCGACGTTCTCGCCCTCGAGCTCGGTCTTCGGCACGCCTCCGTGCATCTTGAGCGACCGAACGGTGGCCACGACGACCGCAACTTCCGGCTCGAGGCCGCCCACTCTGCACTTGATGTCGAAGAACTTTTCCGCGCCGAGATCAGCGCCAAAGCCCGCCTCGGTGACCACCACGTCTCCCAGCTGAATGCCGACCCGAGTCGCGATCAGAGAGTTGCAGCCGTGTGCAATGTTGGCGAACGGCCCGCCGTGTATGAACGCGGGGGTGCCCTCGAGCGTCTGGACGAGGTTGGGGGAGAGGGCATCGTTGAGAAGCAGCGTCATGGCGCCGCTCGCCTCGAGCTCTTGCGCCCGTACCGCGCTCTGATCGCGAGTATACCCAACGATGATTCGGCCGAGGCGCGCTTCCAGATCGTCGTGGTCGGCGGCGAGACTGAAGATCGCCATGACCTCGGAGGCTGCGGTGATGAGGAAGCCATCCTCCCGCGGCACGCCGCTTCCGGGTCCGCCGAGGCCGATCACGGTTCGACGCAGTGCCCGATCGTTCATGTCCACCGCCCGCTTCCAGCTGATCCGCCGGGGGTCGATGTCGAGCGGATTCCCCTGCTGGAGGTGGTTGTCGAGCATCGCCGAGAGAAGGGAGTGCGCCGATGTGATCGCGTGGAAATCACCGGTGAAGTGGAGGTTGATGTCCACCATCGGCACGACCTGGGAGTAACCGCCGCCTGCCGCCCCGCCCTTGATCCCGAACACGGGACCAAGGCTCGGCTCCCGGAGGCAGAGAGCAACCCGCTTGTCACGCAAACTCAGAGCGTCGGCGAGCCCCACCGCCACCGTCGTCTTTCCTTCGCCTGCCGGGGTCGGGCTCGTGCCTGTCACGAGGACCAGCCGGCCTCTTCTCGACTCCCGGCCGCGAAGTGCGTCCAGGCGGACCTTGGCCTTGTGGCGGCCGAACAGCTCGAGATCGGTCTCCGCAAGACCGAGCTTGGCGGCGATCTCGGTAATCGGGGCTAGCGAAGCTTCCTGGGCAATATCTACGTCGCTGCGCATGGCGTTCCTTCCTTCATTGCGTGGTGGGAGGCGACGTTACAGGAGAGCGACCTCGATTTCAACGCCTGCGTCAGGCGCGGGGACGTCGAGTTCCGAATACCGTCCAGGCGCCCGGGCATCACGAGATGGCGGATCAGAAGGCCGCGCACGGCCACGCCGTCATCGTCCCGCTGTAGAGGACCCACCTGGGGGTCCCCAGCACGAGGAGAAGGCATCGGTCTCTGGTGTGAGTAGGCCCGCCGCCTGGCGCGCCTAGAACCGAGGTCGCCCGGCCGCCTTCTACTCCCCGTCCTTGGCGTACGCAGACGCCCCTATGAAGTGCAGAGAGACGTACGGCTCATCGCCGACGACCCAGGAATCGTGGCCCGGGGGCACGGCACACAGGTCGCCCGGTCCGGCGACGACCTCGGTC
>JAUVMT010000214.1 GCA_030600085.1 Gemmatimonadales bacterium
GCCCGGGGTAGCGTGGTGCGGCGAAGCCGCCTGCGGGACTGCATCGTGGGAGCCGACAGCACGATCGAGGAGTGCGATCTGAGGGACTCGGTCATCGGCGACCACGCGACCGTCGTTGGGATTACGGGCACGGCGAACCTGGGAGATCACTCGGAAGTTACTGTCAGAAAACACGTTGAGGCGAACCCGAAAGCCGGCGAAGGGCGGGAATGAGCATGGAGTTGCAGGACCTTATATACGACTGGAACGAGCTTGCTGGGAGCTTCGACTTCTCGGAGATGCGGGTCGAGCTCGATGACGAGACGCTGCGCGACGGGCTCCAGAACCCGACGGTAAAGGACCCGCCGCTGGCTCAGAAGCGAAAGCTCCTCCACCTCATGGTGGAGCTCGGGATCCAGGCGGCGGATATCGGCCTCCCGGGTGCGGGGCCGAGAGCGCGCGAAGCCGTGCTCGGGCTCGCCAAGGAGATCGTCGACAACGATTTGCCGATCTCCGCCAACTGCGCCGCGCGTACGGTCAAGGCGGACATCGAGCCGATCGTCGAGGTCTCGCAGGCCACGGGGCTGCGATTCGAGGTGGGCGCGTTCCTCGGCAGCTCCCCGATTCGGAAGTACGCGGAGGGTTGGCAGTCGAGCATGCTTCGCCGCGCCACGGAAGAGGCCGTGACCTTCGCGGTCTCCGAGGGCCTCGATGTCATGTACGTCACCGAGGACACGACACGGTCCCAGCCGGAGACGCTCCGCGAGCTGTACACCACGGCGATCGAATGCGGAGCCGGGCGCATCTGCCTCGCTGACACGGTGGGCCATGCCACGCCGCACGGCGTCCGGCAGCTCGTACGCTTCACCAAGGAGCTGGTGAAGGACACCGGAGAAAATGTGAAGATCGATTGGCACGGGCACCGCGACCGAGGACTGGGTTTGGCGAACTGCCTCGCGGCGATCGAGGAGGGGGTGGACCGCGTGCACGCGACGGCGCTCGGCATCGGCGAGAGATGCGGCAACGCGGAGATGGATCTGCTTCTGGTCAACATGAAGCTACTCGGGATGCACGACGGCGACCTCACGCGCCTGCCCGAGTACTGCGGCCTGGCTGCCAAGATGTGCGGCGTGTCGATCGGTCACGCCTACCCGGTGGTGGGCGACGACGCCTTCAGGACGGGGACCGGCGTGCACGCAGCGGCGATCATCAAGGCGATCCGTATGGGAGATCCCTGGCTCGAGGACCGTGTGTACAGCGGTGTCCCCGCCTCCGAGGTCGGGCTCAAGCAGAAGATCGAGGTCTCCCCCGTATCGGGCCTCAGCAACGTCCGCTACTGGCTCGAGGAGCACGGCTACGATCCGGAGGACGAGCGTCTCTGCGCCGCCGTGTTCGATCTCGCCAAGAGAAGCGATCATACGTTGACGGAGACGGAGATCGACGAGGAGATCGAGCGGACGCTCGCCGAGGCGACGACGGCCTGACCGCGCACGGAGCCGCCGGCGTGGGCGGGGCTCCGCTGGTGATCGCGCACCGGGGCGCGGCGGCCGAAGCCCCGGAGAATACGATCGAGGCGTTCGATCTCTCGGTGTTCCTGGGTGCGGACGCGCTGGAGCTGGATGTCCAGCAGGCCGGGGACGGCACGCTGGTCGTGATCCACGACTCCACCGTGGACCGCACGACGGAGGCGGACGGCCCGGTGGCCGGCTTCGGGGGCGCGGAGCTGGAGCGGCTCGGCGTTCCTGCTCTCGAAGAGGTGCTGGAGCGGTACGGTGGGGTCGAGATTACGGTGGATGTGAAGGCGTCCTCCGCGACGGCCGAGGTCGTGGCGCTCATCGAGCGTCTGGAGCGCACACCTCGCACTATCCTCTACGTGGAAGAAGGCACGAGCCTCCGAGCCTTTGCGACGTATGGGGGGCGTAGGGCGACGTCCAGCCGCCAGGCCGCCTGGTTGGCCGCGGAGCTCGCGGACGGGGCCGGTGCCGCCACCGAGCTACCGGAGGACTTTCCGGAGGTCGTCCACGCTCCGCTGGACGGGCCGGATGGGCCGATCGTGACGGCCGAGCTGGTCGCGGCGGCCCAACGCGTCGGTCGCACGGTCCAGGTGTGGACGATCGACGACCCGGGCCGCATGCGTCGGCTGTGCCATTGGGGTGTAGACGGGATCATCACGAACGACGTGCGTCGGGCGGTCGAGTTGTTGAAGGAGGACGATGAAGCGAGCTGACGACCTGCGGTGCTGCGCGATCGCTCTGGCGGCCGTGCTGTTCTCGTGTGAATCCCTGGTCGGCCAGGATCTGGTGCCGGTCCCCACTTTCGCGCCCGGGGGTAACGCCGTACTGCTGCCCATTCAGTCGGTACGACCTCTGCCCTCGGGGGCGTATCCCGGCGGCGCGCGCTCTCAGCGAGAAGCCCGCGAAGCGCTCACGGCGGAGTTCAGCTTCGCCTTCGAGGAGGCGGAGGAAGGCGCGGGCACCTGGAAGCTGCCCGCCGACGTGATTCGGGTGATGGGTCGGAATCCGACACTCCACGTGGATCCCTTGCACCTCGCCTACCAGGGCTTGGTCTCCAAGCCGAAGGATCTGAAGCGATACCAGGTGTACGAGCCGCTTCACGGTCAGCTGCGGGCGATCAGCGCCATGTTCGACACCCGACACATGGTTCTCCCGCTCCAGGTGGCCTACGAGCCGTACGATCCAGAGGCGATACTTGACGGTGATGAAGACGCCCCGCCGCCACCGGAGCCCGTGAGCGTCGCGACCGCCGATCCCGGAGAACCGATCGGACGAGCCGTCCTCGTACTCGCCCTCATCGACATTCGCCGGAGCCAGGTGCTCTGGCACGGAGAGGTGCGCGGCGATCCCGCTCCGATCGACTCTTCCGCGCTGTTCGCTACGTTGGCCGCGAGATTGGCGGATTGGCTCGTTCTCTTCTGAGCGGTTGAGACGTGAAGAGTCCCACGCGTCGTTTGTCGATTCTCCTCTCAGCGGCGCTCGGCACATCCGCCTGCACCGTCGAAGCGAGCCGGCTGCCCACGGCGGATGAGCTCTCCGGACTCTACGGCGGGGATGCCGAGCTGCGCATGAACGGCAACGTCGTGGACGTCCAGGTTTCACAGGATCCCGCGCAAATCCGACACGGAGGCACTCTATGGGCGAAGGTCGGACCGTACATCTTCCTCTTCTCGCCCCAGACGCAGGAGGTCTTCGAGCGCTTCCCCGCGGTTGCAGCCGTGCGAGTCAGGACCTTCGCGGACCGGGTCCAGCTGGCAGAGGCGATGCTGAGGCGGGATGAGCTGAACTCCGTGACGTGGCGGGAGGCGAACCAGAGGGTCGCGAAGGCGCGGCTTGAAGGGACCCGGAGTCCGGGTCATCTGGAGGTGCTCGTCCGGTACGGGGAGGATCATACGGAGTTCGAGTACGCGCCGCGGTTCAGAGAGGATTGAGGATGGCGCTCACGGCGACCCTGATACCTGGAGACGGAATCGGGCCGGGCATTACCGCCGCGACGATTCGAGTTCTGGAGGCCGCTGGGGCACCCCTGGAGTGGGACGAGCAGCTGGCCGGCGTCAGCGCGACGGAGCACGGGCTGGACCCGCTGCCCGAGGCCACCCTGGAGTCGATCGAGTCCCACCGGATCGCCCTCAAAGGCCCTCTCACCACGCCTATCGGCTCCGGCTTTCGCTCGATCACCGTCGCGCTCCGCAAGCATTTCGACCTCTACGCCAACGTGCGGCCCGCGAAGACGATCCTTCCCGACGCCCGCTACCCGGGCCTGGATCTCGTGATCGTTCGCGAGAACACCGAGGGCCTCTACGCCGGCATCGAGCACTTCATCGGCATGGACAAGGATCCCAAGGCCGTCGCCGAATCGGTGATGCTGATCACTCGCTACGGCTCCGACCGGATCGTCCGATTCGCCTTCGAGTATGCCCTCCAGCACGGCCGTGAGCGCGTGACACTCGTCCACAAGGCGAACATCCTGAAGTGCACCCATGGGCTCTTCCTCGAGGTCGGTCGTCACGTGGCCGAGGAGTACGAGGGCCGGATCGGCTACGATGAGAGGATCGTCGACGCGACGGCGATGCAGCTGGTGCTCGACCCGTATCAATTCGATGTGATCGTCACCGA
>JAUVMT010000142.1 GCA_030600085.1 Gemmatimonadales bacterium
CGAGCGTCCGCTCGTAGCGGCCCCAGAAGCTGGGGGTCTCGGCGCCCTCCGCCTCGGCGCCCACGTAGACCTCGTCGGCCAGCAGCCAGGCGCCGCTGCGCTCGCAGGCGTTGAGGATCTCATCGATCGCCTCCGCGCCGAGCGTCGAGCCGGTCGGATTCGAGGGGTTGGTGACCACCACCAGCCGCGTGTCCGGCGTGATCGTCGCCTCGGCTGCTCCGGGAGACGGCTGCCAGGAAAGGCTCTCCTCGAGAGCGAATGTCGCGACTTGCGCTCCGAACCCCTCGGCCAGGCCCAGCGTCTGCCCATACGTGGGAACGAGCACGACCACGCGGTCTCCGGGCTCCAGCAGGTGCCAGAGGGTCACTAAGTTGGCCTCGGCGCTCCCGGCGGTGATCAGCACGTTCCCCGGGCTCGCATCCGCGTACAGCCCGGCGACCGCCTCCCGCAGCTGGTCGGAGCCGTTGGTCTGCGGGTAGCCCAGCGAGACATCGGCCGGAGCCAGATCGGTCCATTCCAGCAGTTCGGCCAGTGAGAACGGCAGCACTCCGCTCTCCGACAGGTTGTAGCGGACGCGATGCTCGTAATGCGATTGCCACCGCTCCATGGCGAAACTGGGGGCTCTCATCACCGCTGCCTCTGTGCTCGATTCATCCTCGCCGGCCCTGTCGCCGCTGAGCGCGCCCCGGCATCATGACCTGTCTTCCGGAACAGCTCGCCGACGGCGGACCGTCTCCGGCCGTTCCTCCACTCCCGAAGGGAAAGTGCACCGTGCACGAGAGCACCACCACCCGCCCACTTTCACGGCGCGAGTTCGCCAAGCGTGCCGGGACCGCCGCGCTGATTCCGCTCGCTGCTGGGGTTCCGGTCCTCGCGATTCCCGGCGCGAGGGGAGGCCCGACCCCGCAGGAGGCGCAGGAAGCCGACGAGCCTCCCGGTGCCGATGCGCTCCTCGAGTATGTGCGGACACTGTACGGGGAACGACTGTCGGTTGATGATCTGGCCAAGATCCGCGAGGGGATCGTGGGCAGCCTGAGAGCCGGCGCACGTATCCGAGAGGTGGCGCTGGCCAACTCCGACGAGCCGGGCCTCGTATTCCGCGCTTACCGGGGCGAGGGACCATGATCGCGACGCAGATCGGGCGGGATGTCCTCTATGGCACGGTGGCGGACCTCGGCCGCGGTCTGCGGGAGGGGGCGTTCACCTCGGCGGAGCTCACCGAAGCGTATCTGGAGCGGCTCGAGGATCTGGGGCCCCGCCTGAACGCGGTAGCGACCGTGACCAGGGAGCGAGCCGCCCACGCTGCACGCAGGGCGGATGAGGAGCTCGCCGCCGGCAGCGACCGGGGGCTGTTGCACGGCATCCCGTACGCGGTGAAGGACCTGATCGCCGTGCGCGGTCACCCGACCACCTGGGGAGCGAGGCCGTACGAGGACCAGACGTTCGACGAGGACGCGACCGTCGTTCAGCGCCTGGATGCTGCCGGGGCCGTGCTGACGGCCAAGCTCGCCTCCGTGGAGCTCGCCGGTGGGATGGGATACGAGCAGGCAAACGCATCGCTCACCGGCCCCGGCCTCAATCCGTGGAACACCGGCGCCTGGAGCGGCGGCTCCTCCAGCGGACCTGGATCGGCGGTGGCTGCCGGTCTGATCGGCTTTGCGATCGGTAGCGAGACGTGGGGATCGATTGTGACGCCCTCGTCGTTCTGCGGCGTCTCGGGCCTTCGGCCCACCTACGGACGGGTGAGCCGGGCCGGCGCGATGGCGCTCTCCTGGACGATGGACAAGCTCGGCCCGATGTGCCGATCCGCCGAGGACTGCTGGCTCGTCCTGAGTGTGATCGCCGGGAAGGATGATCGGGACCAGGCGTCAGCCGACCATGACCTGACGGACTCGCGTTACGTGGAGGACGGTCGGCCGAAGTCTCCCCGGCGGCCGAGGCTCGCCGTTCTGAAGGGCACCGGCGAGAAGGAACAGCCGGGAGTGCGCGAGAACTTCGCCCGAGCGATCGAGCTGCTCGCCGACTTCTCGGAGATCGAGGAGGTCGAGCTTCCGGACCTTCCGTACGGACCGGTCGCCGGCACGATCATCCGTGCGGAAGCGGCGGCCGCGTTCGAGGAGTTGGTCGAGAGCGGCCGCGTAGCCGAGCTCACAGCACCTGAGGACCGGATCAAGCCATACGGAGGCCAGATGGTGCTGGCCAAGGACTATATCAACGCGCAGCGGGTCCGGGTGAAGATCCAGCGGGCGCTGGACGAGGTGCTCCGCGACTTCGACGCCATGGTCGGGCCCACGCGCAGCACCGTCGCCAACCCGATCGAGGCCCGATTCTCGGAGTATTTCGGGGAGTTCGGCGGACCCTCCATCGGTGGGGGAGCGAACGCGGCCGGCATCCCCGGAATCACCGTCCCGAACGGATTCGGCGAGCGCGGCCTCCCGACCGGTCTTCAGTTCACCGCTCGCTCGTGGGATGAAGCGGCGGCGATCGGTCTCGCCATGGAGTACCAGCGACGCACCGACTGGCACCTTCGCCATCCGGAGATGTGATGGGACGGCGCGCCGATCATCTGGAGGAAGAGACCATGAAGAACCGTAGGCCGCGACGTCCGCAACCGGCCCGTCTCCTGTCGCTGACCTGTCTGCTCGCGGTCGCGTGCGGGACGGGTGAACCGGCTGGGACCGAGAGGTCGGACGCGAACCGGGGCGGAACGGCGGACGCCGATCAGATCTTCGCCGCGGACGAGGAGTTCAACCGAGTGACGGGAGAGCTGGGCGCTGCCGGATGGGTCGACTTCTTCGCGCCAGACGGACGGATGGTCGTCAACGGTGACGAGATCGTCGGCAAAGCCGCCATTCGGGAGGCGATGGAGCCTTATCTGTCGGCGGTCCGACTCGAATGGAGCCCGACCCGAGCCGCCGCGCGCGCCGGCTCCGATCTGGGCTACACGGTGGGGCGCTATCGCGCGAGCCCCAAAGAGAGTCCGGACTCGGTGATCACCACCGGCACCTACGTGACCATCTGGGAGCGCCAGGCGGACGGGAGCTGGAAGGTCGCGCTCGACATCGGGAGCCCCCATCCGGAGCCGCGGCCCTAGCCGCCGGCGCCTCGAGCGAGCGCGGGAGTATCGCTACAGGATCTCTATCTCGTCCGGCGCGTTCGGCACCACGCACAGAAACTCGAACGGCTCGTCCCCCAGGGCTTCATACCAGTGCGGGGTGCCCGCCGGGATGAAGAGGACATCGTCCCTCGACACCTCGACGACCTCGTCCCCGAGCCCGATTCGTGCCCGGCCCCGAAGCACGTACTGCTCGTGCTCCACCGTATTGGTGTGAGGCGGCATGCCTCCGCCGGGCGCCATGCGGAAGCGCCGCAGCGCGAAATTGGGAGCCTCTTCCGGTCCGATGAGGACTTGTCGCGACGTGTGCGTGCCCGCCGAGACATCTTCGGCAGGCACGGCGTCGGCATGTCTGACTCTATCCAACTACCTCTCCTTTACTCGGCCATCTCGGCAGGCGCTCTGGGCCCGGCCTCACAGACCTCGGGCTCACAGTGTTCGGCGTACTTCTCGAAGTTCTCGCGAAACAGGCCGGCCAGTCTCCGCGCCGTCGCGTCGTAGGCCTCTTTGTCCGCCCAGGTGTCGCGCGGTTTGAGGATCTCGGACGGGACGCGCGACACCTCCGTGATCATCTGGAGACCGAAGACCGGATCCAGCTCCGTGGGCGCGCTCTTCAGCTCGCCGCTGTGGATCGCATCGATGATGGCCCGCGTGTAGGGCAGATTGATTCGCGCGCCGACTCCGTAGGCCCCACCGCTCCATCCGGTGTTCACGAGCCAGACGTCGGTCTCGTGCTCCTCCATCTTCTCGGCCAGCATCTCCGCGTACTTGGCCGGATGCCAGACGAGGAACGGGGCGCCGAAGCATGATGAGAAGGTCGTCTCGGGATCGGTGACGCCGACCTCGGTTCCGGCGACCTTCGCCGTGTACCCGCTGATGAAGTGGTACATCGCCTGCGCCTCGGTGAGCTTGCTCACTGGCGGCAGGACGCCGAACGCGTCACAGGTGAGAAAGATGATGTCCGTCGGGTGGCCGGCCACGCAGGGGATCTTGGCGTTCTGGATGAAGGTGATCGGATAGGCGCCGCGCGTGTTTTGCGTGATCGAGTCATCCGAGTAGTCGACCTTGCGGAGCTCGTCCAGGACGACGTTCTCCAGCACGGCGCCGAAGCGGAGTGCCTGGAAGATGTCCGGCTCCTTCTCCATGGACAGGTCGATGGTCTTGGCGTAGCAGCCACCCTCGATGTTGAAGATCCCCTCGTCGGACCAGCAGTGCTCGTCATCGCCCACGAGCAGCCGCTTCGGATCCGCGGAGAGCGTCGTTTTTCCCGTTCCCGAGAGACCGAAGAGCAGCGAGGAGCGATCGGTCTCCGGGTTCGCCGTCGCGGAGCAATGCATGGAGAACACTCCCTGCTTCGGCATCAGGTAGTTCATGATCGTGAAGACGCCCTTCTTCATCTCCCCGGCGTACTCGGTGCCGAGGATCACCACCTCGCCGTCCTCGAGGCTCAGGTCGACGGTGGTGGGGGAGAGTCCGGTGGTCTCGTGGACGGCTGGAAACTGGCCTGCGTTGTAGATGACGTAGTCCGGATCCCCGAAGTTCTCCAGCTCTTCCGTGGTCGGCCGGATGAGCATGTCGTGCATGAAGAGGGCATGGTACGGGCGCGAGCAGATGATTCGCACCTTGATCTGGTACGTGGGATCCCACCCGGCGAAACCGTCGATGCAGAAGACCGGATCGCAGAGATTGAGAAGGTCTCGCGCTCGCTCCCGGTTGAGCTTGAACAGCTCCGGCTCGATCGGGAAGTTGACGGGCCCCCACCAGACCTCACCCTCCGAATCGACATGTTTGACCAGATGCTTGTCCATCGGAGAACGGCCGGTCTTCTTCCCCGAGTAGGCCACGAGGGCGCCGTTGGCCGCGATGGCCGAATCCTCTTCGCATCTGATCGCCGACTCGTACAACGCCGCCGGAGGTGGGTTGCGGCGCACGTCCTCAACGGTGATGCCATGCTGGCTGAGATCGAAGCTCATGTCGGTCCTGCCCCCTGAAGTCGCGCTGCCTATGCCACCGGGTCGGAAGGGGCCCCGGAGCGACCACTCCTCACCCCAGCTCCGATCAGCACGCCGATGGCGCCGAACAGCGGGTTCAGCAGCGCCACCCAGGGGGGCTGCCGGGCGTTCTGTATCGCGACGGCGTGGCTGACATCCCCCTCGCGTGGCGCCGACGGCGAGGTGGTGGTGAGAACCGGGACGGCGAAAGCGAAGCCGAGAAGAAGCACCAGGACCGCCAGCAGCTTGGGCGCTCTCTCATCGCGGGCGATCGCCTCACACATGTACCCGCCCAGAATTGCCCCGGCCAGCCCGAGCATGAAGCTCGTTATGATCCACAGGTTGGTGACGTCGTAGACGCCGGGCTGGAAGGCCCTGTCCGCACCCATGATTCGGTAGGCAACCGAGAAGGAGAGGAACACGAAGGCGACCATCATGAGGTAGCCGAGGACCACGCCGCCGAAGGTCTTCATCGTTCCTCTCAGCCTCCTTGTTCGCGCGCCGCCGCCTCGAATGCCCGGCCCTCTTCCGACT
The DNA here is from genome assembly GCA_030600085.1 of Gemmatimonadales bacterium. Classification (GTDB taxonomy): domain Bacteria; phylum Gemmatimonadota; class Gemmatimonadetes; order Palauibacterales; family Palauibacteraceae. Next base: position 5,641 of record JAUVMT010000142.1, read on the forward strand.
CCAGAAATACCGGACTCCCCCGGCTCGGGCCAGCCGTCCGGCGGGGTCGGCTCCACTGCCGGAACCCCGGGTCAGGCGTCTTCCGGCTCTGCAGCGGCCGGCTGCCAGAGCTCGATCTTGGTCCCCGCCGGATCGATGAACCAGCCGAAGCGGCCGAAGTCGTATTCCTCGATCTCGCCCATGACTTCCGCGCCTCCCTGCTCCACCTGTTCCAGCGCACCATCGAGATCGTCCACGACGAGGTTGATCATGAACGGCTTATCGGAGGGATCGAAGTAGGTCGTGGAGTCCTCGAACGGCCCCCAGACGCAGAAGGCCGTCCGCGGAAGACGGCTCACGTCGAACCCGACGCCACCGTAATCGTCGATCTCGAGACCGAGGTGCTCCGCGTACCAGGCCCCCAGCCCCTTCTTGTCGCTGCACTTGAAGAAGACGCCTCCGATGCCGATCGCGTTTGCCACGTCCACTCTCCTGAGGTCGGGTGGCTCCAACAACGACTGCTCCAATCTCCGGACCGAGTGGCTGGCCCGGCAACTCGTGGCGGTTCATACTGCTCATGCCATGATCAGATGCATGCGGTTACTAGTTGCGTTGGTGTCTTGCTTCCTGGTCCTTCCGCCGTTCATCCACGCGCAGGAGCTGGCCTATGCCGACCGCGTTCGAATCGCGGAGGCGTTTCGTCTAGCCGACGCTGTCGAGCGGCTGTGGCCCGGTTGGTCGGAGGTGCCGTTCGCCGTTCTGCTCGTGTCGGCCGAGCATGAATTCCTCATCCGGCACCCGCATCCGACCGACGATTTCGAGTCGTTGGGTCACGATGCTC
>JAUVMT010000135.1 GCA_030600085.1 Gemmatimonadales bacterium
ATCTGGGCGGCGCGCAGCCTGGGATCCGATGTGGAACCGCCGACGCTGGGCCCGGAGGAAGCGCGTATGCTGGCCGAGGGCATCCAGTTAACAGGGGGCGGCCAGGTGGCCCGGACGAATGGGGCCGGAGTCGGTCTCGGCCGCCAGTTGGATGGCTATCTGGCATCTCCCGTCAAGGGGCTGCGTGACTTCATGGAGACGTTCGCCCACTTCCTCGTCGAGGTAGCCCGTGATCTCTCCGGAGGCACGATCTCCGAGAAGCTTCGAGAGGATGGCTGGGACGCGGCCGCCGACCTGGTTGGCGCGAGGCGGATCAAGTCCGGTGTCGACGCCGCGGTCAACGAGCTGATGAGCCGTGCCGGTCTGAGACCCCAAGGAAAGGCGCGACTGCGCGACGGCCGGACCGGCGAGGAGTTCGACGCCGACGTCACCGTCGGGATGATCTACATGATGAAGCTGTCGCACCTGGTGGACGACAAGATCCACGCCCGGTCGATCGGACCTTACAGCCTGGTGACGCAGCAGCCGCTGGCCGGTAAAGCCCAATTCGGCGGCCAGCGGTTCGGCGAGATGGAAGTATGGGCACTCGAGGCGTACGGCGCCGCGCATACTCTGCAGGAGATGCTCACCGTGAAGTCGGATGATGTCTCTGGACGCAGCCGCGTCTACGAGGCGGTCGTCAAAGGGGAGAACCTGCCCCAGCCGGGCGTGCCGGAGAGCTTCAACGTGCTGGTCAAGGAGCTTCAGGCTCTTGGCTTGAGCGTGACGCTGGGCAAAAACGAAGAGAACGGCTTCTTCACGGAATGAGCCGTAGGGTTTCCAGGGCTTAACAGGGGATCAAATGATCGATTTTCCGCGACACAGGGGTGGAGGTGGTTCCGACTTCGACTGGATCCAGATCAAGATCGCGTCTCCCGAGGAGATCCGGTCGTGGAGCCACGGCGAGGTCACCAAGCCGGAGACTATCAACTACCGGTCGTTCAAGCCCGAACGCGACGGACTCTTCTGCGAGCGCATCTTCGGTCCGGTCAAGGACTGGGAGTGCCATTGCGGGAAATTCAAGCGTATCCGTTACCGGGGGCACATCTGCGACAAGTGCGGCGTCGAGGTGACTCTCTCGAAGGTGCGGCGAGAGCGGATGGGCCACATCGAGCTGGCCGTGCCGGTGGCCCACATCTGGTTCTTCAAGACACTGCCTTCACAGATGGGCTACCTGTTGGGAATGAAGCTCCGCGATCTGGAGCGGGTGATCTATTACGCCGCGTACGTCGTGACGAGTCCAGGCAAGCAGGAGGTGGAGGAGCTGCAGGTTCTGGACGAGGAGGAGTACTGGACGCTCACCGAGAAGGCCCGGGAAGAGGGTGACACAGCGTTCCGAGCCGAGATCGGCGCGGAAGGTGTCCGGACGCTCCTCGGCCAGCTCAATGTGGACGGCCTGGCCGAGGAGTTGAGGTTGGAAGTCGCGACCGAGACCTCGAAGCATCGCAAGAAGAAGAAGCTGAAGAGGCTCAAGGTCATCGACGCGATCCGCGGTAGCGACGAGGATCCGTTCAAGCGGAACAACCCGGAGCACTTCATCATGGACGTGATTCCGGTGATTCCGCCCGACCTGCGCCCGTTGGTGCCGCTCGACGGAGGTCGCTTCGCGACGTCCGACCTCAACGACCTGTACCGTCGCGTGATCAACCGCAACAACCGCCTCAAGAAGCTTCTCGAGATGCGGGCGCCCGAGGTGATCCTGCGAAACGAAAAGCGGATGCTGCAGGAAGCCGTCGACGCCCTGTTCGACAACGGTCGCCGGGGCAAGGCCATCCGCGGGCGAGGCAAACGGCCGCTCAAGTCGCTCTCCGACATGCTGAAGGGGAAGCAGGGCCGCTTCCGCCAGAACCTGCTCGGGAAGCGGGTCGACTACTCCGGTCGGTCGGTCATTGTCGTCGGTCCGGAGCTGCACCTTCACCAGTGCGGACTCCCCAAGGCAATGGCGGTCGAGCTCTTCAAGCCGTTCATCATTCACGAGCTGGAGCGACGCGGAGCCGCCGAGACCGTCAAGCGCGCCAAGAAGCTGGTGGAGCGCGACGACCCGAAGGTCTACGAAGTCCTCGAGGACATCATCAAGGATCATCCGGTTCTCCTGAACCGGGCGCCGACCCTGCATCGACTCGGCATTCAGGCTTTCGAGCCCGTGCTCGTCGAGGGTAAGGCGATTCGCATTCACCCGCTCGTCTGCGCGGCGTTCAACGCCGACTTCGACGGTGACCAGATGGCGGTGCACGTGCCGCTCTCCTTCGAGGCGCAGCTCGAGGCCCGGGTGCTCATGCTGTCGAGCAACAACATCCTCAAGCCCGCGAGCGGTCGACCGATCGCATCTCCGACCCAGGACATGGTGCTCGGCTGCTACTTCGTCACGAAGAAGGGGCCGGACTTCGACGAGATCGTCGAGGCGGGCGGGCTTCCGTGCTTCGATGACCCCGACCAGGTCGAGGTGGCCCTCGCTAACGGGTACCTCCGCAATCCTGATGGCACGCCGGACTACTGCCGACCGATCCGCTTCCTTGCAGAGTTGGTGGATGCCGAGGGTGAACGGGTGCAGCGGTGGGAGAACACGACGCTCGGACGGGTGCTGTTCAACGCGATCCTGCCCGAGTCCGTCCCCTTCGTGAACGAGACGATGGCCAAGGGACCGCTCGGCGACCTCGTCTTCAGGTCGTTCCGGATGGCGGGCCTGAAGGAGACCACGAAGTTCCTGGATTCTCTGAAGGATTTCGGATTCCGTCACGCCACGCTCGGAGGGATATCGATCGGGATGGATGACATGGAGATCCCGGCTGACAAACGGGAGATCCTCACCGAAGCGCAGGAGGACGTGGATCGCTTCACCAAGGCGTATCACCGCGGCGTCATCTCCTTCGGGGAGCGCTACAACAAGGTGATCGACGCCTGGACGCACGCGAACAACGATGTGGCGGACGCCATGGTTGATGGCCTCTCCGCCTCGCGGGGCGGGTTCAATCCGATCTACATGATGTTCGAGTCCGGGGCGCGTGGCTCGAGAGATCAGATCCGGCAGCTCGCCGGAATGCGCGGTCTGATGGCCAAGCCCCAGAAGAAGCTCACCGGTGGGATCGGCGAGATCATCGAGAGCCCGATTCGTTCGAACTTCCGTGAGGGGCTCAGCGTGCTGGAGTACTTCATATCGACCCACGGTGCCCGCAAGGGCCTCGCGGATACGGCGTTGAAGACGGCGGATGCCGGGTACCTTACGCGCCGCCTCGTCGATGTAGCCCAAGACGTGACGATAACGGAGGAGGATTGCGGCACGGTCCTCGGTCTGGACATCTCCGCCCTCAAGGAGGGCGAGGACATCATCGAGCCTCTCAAGGACCGGGTGGTCGGGAACGTGGCGCTCGAGGACGTGATGGACCCGATCGACGGCGAGCTGATCGCTGCCGCGGGAGAGGTGATCGACGAGGCCAAGTCTGTGGCGATCGACGATGCCGGGATCCAGACGGTGAAGATTCGCTCGGTGCTTACCTGCGAATCACGTCGCGGCATCTGCCAGCAGTGCTACGGCCGGAACCTGGCCACGATGGGGCCGGTGGACATCGGCGAGGCGGTCGGAATCCTCGCGGCTCAGTCGATCGGAGAGCCAGGGACGCAGCTGACGCTACGGACCTTCCACATCGGGGGCACGGCAGCCCGCATCGCCGCCCAGACGCAGCGGAAGTCCAAGATTCCGGGTACGGTCGGCTTCGAGCGTGTGACCTTCGTGGAAGCGCCGGACGGCGGTCGCGTCGTCACGAGCCGGGAGGGTCAGATCCTGATGCGTACCGGTGAGGACCGCGTGCGCTCGCGGTTGGCCGTGCCGTACGGCGCAACCCTTCATATCGAAGATGGCGACACGGTGGACCGGGGCTCGCTGCTCTTCAGCTGGGATCCCTATTCCGAACCGATCGTCGCCGACCACAAGGGCAAAGTGAGCTTCAGCGACATCGTGCCCGAAGAGACGGTGCGGGAAGAGCTGGATGAGGCGACGGGGCGACGCCAGCTCGTCATCATTGAGGACCGCGAGAAGAAGCTCCACCCGCGCATCGAGATCGTCGACGGAAAGGGCAAAAAGCTGCGCGAGTTCATCGTGCCGGTTGGCGCGCAGCTACTGGTCCATGATGGCGACGCCGTGAGGCCTGGCGACACCATCGCCAAGATCAGCCGGGAAGCCTACAAGACGCGGGATATCACGGGTGGCCTGCCGCGTGTCGCCGAGCTGTTCGAGGCGCGGCGCCCGAAGGATCCGGCCACGATCACGGAGGTCGACGGCCGCGTCTCCTTCGGCGGCATCAAGCGCGGCAAACGCGATCTCATCGTCACCATGGACGGTGGCGAGGAGATGGTCTACCAGATCCCGGTGGGCAAGCACCTCCGCGTGCATGAGGGCGATTTGGTGCGGGCGGGAGACCGTCTCTCGGAGGGGCCGGTAAACCCGCACGACATACTGCGGGTGAAGGGGCCACGGGCCGTCCAGGAGTACCTGCTCAACGAGATTCAGGAGGTCTACCGCCTGCAGGGCGTGCGGATCAACGATAAGCACATCGGCGTGATCGTGCGCCAGATGCTGCAGAAGGTCAAGATCACCGCTCCCGGAGAAACGGAGTACCTGGAGGACGAGCACGTCGACCGCATGCTATTCCGAGAGAGGACGCAAGCGGTCCTTGAGTCGGGCGCGAAGCCGCCGCGCTCCGAGCCGATTCTGCTCGGGATCACGAAGTCGAGCCTGACAACCGAGTCGTTCATCAGCGCGGCTTCGTTCCAGGAGACGACTCGGGTGCTGACCGATGCTGCGGTTCGGGGAGCGAAGGATCAGCTGCGCGGGCTCAAGGAGAACATCATCATCGGCCATCTCGTGCCGGCGGGCACGGGCATTCACCGCTACCAAAAGATCGATTTTCTCGTCGGCGAGCCGCTCCAGCGCGAGCTCGACGCGATGCGGCGCGTAGAGGAGGAGCCGGAGCCGGCGGTGGGCGGCTTGTTCGCTGATTTGCGGGCCGAGGACGTCGCGTCGGAGACGACCGCTCCCGTGGCGGAGGAGGCACCCGCCTGACGAGGGTCGGTCGCCGCGCGTAAGCAGGATCTTTCGCGCCGCGGCAGGGGTACCCGGACGACTGCTCTAGCCTCCGATATCGGTTGACAGCTCTAGAGTTAGGGTTTAAGATGGCCGGTCTTTGGTTGGGACGGTCCGTCGATACGAAAACGGACCGACTTTGGGCGGGGGCGATTTGCGTCTCCGCCCGCTGTTTGCTTTGCCTGGAGCGGTCCGGACGGTAGGGGGAGAGGTTCGGACGACAAGCGCGCCGAGGGGCGGAGCAGGCGCCGAGGATCGTCGATGTGAACGAGGGAAAATGCCCACGATCAACCAGCTGGTCCGGAAGGGCCGCAAGCAGACCGAGAAGCGCCGAAAGGCGCCCGCGCTGGAGAAGAACCCCCAGAAGCGCGGCGTCTGCACGCGCGTGTACACGACCACGCCGAAGAAGCCGAACTCGGCGCTTCGGAAGGTCGCACGCGTGCGTCTGACGAACGGTTACGAAGTGACGGCCTACATCCCGGGCGAGGGGCATAACCTCCAGGAGCACAGCATCGTTTTGATCCGCGGCGGTCGAGTAAAGGACCTTCCCGGAGTCAGGTATCACATCATCCGCGGTACCCTCGATACCTCGGGGGTGCAGGACCGCAAGCAGGGTCGATCGAAGTACGGCGCGAAGAGGTAAGCCACCCTGCTGCCCGCCTCGAAGCGTAGGCGGGTCCAGCGGCCGATCATCGCGGAACGCCGCACCGGGAGCCCGGTGCGGCGATCGCAAACCGGTTCGGTCAGGCCGGTTCTGTCTACTAACACCGAATCCATCGGCCTCGATGCTGATCGGGGTGCGGACAGAGCAGTCGAATAGCATATGGCGCGAAGACAGAGAGCCGTAGTCCGAGAGGTACCGCCGGACCACCGCTACCAGAGTGCGGAGGTCTCGAAGTTCATCAACGTCCTCATGCTGGACGGTAAGAAGTCCGTGTCCGAGGCGATCTTCTACGAGGCGATGCGGAAGATCGAAGAGCGGACCGGCCAACCGGCGCTGAACGTCTTCAGGCAGGCGGTGTCGAACGCCCGGCCGGTGCTGGAGGTTCGCAGCCGCCGCGTCGGTGGCGCGACCTATCAGGTGCCGATGGAGGTTCGACACGGGCGCAGGGATGCGCTGGCACGCCGGTGGCTCGTGCAGTTCGCCCGCGCCCGGCCGGGGAAGAGCATGGCCGACAGATTGGCCGGCGAGCTGCTGGAAGCCAGCCGCGGCGAGGGCGGGGCCGTTCGGAAGAAAGAGGACGTCCACCGGATGGCGGAGGCCAACAAGGCGTTCGCTCACTACCGGTGGTAGGCGCGCCCTTGGGCGCCGCGGGGTTCGCTCCGCGAGCTGCGCGCTTTGGGTGCGAAGCCTCCTCGCTTCGCTGCGGGGTCTCCGCACCGTCGCGCGAGGCTCGCTTCGCGAATCCCCGCGGCGCTGGGGGGCGCTGCATAGCGTTAGCAAGCGTGACATACAGGCGGTTCGGGGGAACGGTGGGTGTGAGCCGGATGGGTAGAAAGACGGTACGGAAACGCACC
>JAUVMT010000264.1 GCA_030600085.1 Gemmatimonadales bacterium
CCACGTGCTCCGCCTTGTACATGCCGGTGCACCCCGGCGAGATCCTCGCCTCCCGGCTCACGTCGGTCATCTCGGTGAAAACGAGGCCTGCGCCGCCCATGGCGCGGCCCCCGAGGTGCACGAGGTGCCAGTCGTTCGGCGTCCCATCCTCGGCCGAGTACTGGCACATCGGGGAGACGGTGACTCTGTTCGGGAGTAGCAGGCCGCGAACGCGGAACGGGTTGAACATCGGCGGCGGAGGGGGGGCGGAGGGAGCGGGCGGATCGGCCCCCACCTGCTCGGCGGCCTTCCCGGCGCACCACGCATCCACCTTCTCCAGGAAGACGGGATCGCGCATGCGGAGGTTCTCGTGCGTGATTCGGAGGCTGCGCGTGATGAGGTTGAAGGCGAACTGAATCGGCTCGGTATCCATGTACCGCTCGGTGCCCTCGAACCACATCATGCTCGTCTTGGCCGCCCGCTGGAGGCTGTCCACGCCGGGCCGGCGGGCCTCCTCGTAGGCAGGCAGAGCCCTCGACAGGTCCCCGCAGTTCTCGACGATCGCCCGAGAGAGCTCGATCGCGTCGATCATCGCCAGTCGCGTGCCCGAGCCCACCGAGAAGTGGGCCGTGTGTGCCGCGTCGCCGACGAGCACGATGTTCTCGTGGTGCCAGCGCTCCGCCTTGATCGTCGGGAAGCTGCGCCAGAGCGACATGTTGCCGATGAGCGGGTGCCCCGCGAGCTCCTCGGCGAACAGCTCCTCGCAGAAGCGGATCGTCTCTTCCTCGCTCGCCTCTTCCATGCCGGCCGCCCGCCAGGTCTCCTCGGTGGCCTCCACGATGAACGTGGAGATGCCATTCAGAACCTCCGTCTCCGCGCTGCCCTCTTCCACGTATTGGTAGGCGTGCACGAGCCAGAGGCCGTGCTCGGTCGGCTTGAAGTAGAAGGTGAAGGCCGGGAAGGGCTTCGTCGTCCCGAGCCAGACGAAGCGGTTGGGCCGCATGTCGATGCTCGGGCGGAAATAGTCGGCGTACTCGCTCCGGATCCAGCTGCTGACGCCATCGGCGGCCAGGATGAGATCGGCGTTCGTGTACGGCGCCAGGTCGTCCACCTCGACCTCGAACCGAAGATCCACCTCCAGATCGCGGCACCGATCCTGGAGGATGCGCAGAAGCGTTTGCCGGGACATGCCCGCGAAGCCGTGGCCCGTGGAGGAGAGGACCTCCCCGCGGTAGTGGATGTCGATGTCATCCCAGTGATAAAAGCGGTCGGTGATAGCATTGTGGGTTGTCGGCTCCGCCTCACCGAGCTCGTCCATCGTCGCGTCCGAGAAGACCACGCCGAACCCGAAGGTGTCATCCGGCTTGTTCCGCTCGAGCACGAGCACCTCGTGCGAAGGATCCGCCTCCTTCATGAGGATCGCGAAGTAGAGCCCCGCCGGTCCCCCACCCACGCTCACGAACCTCATCGCGGCGGTCCGTGAGCTTCGAGCAGCTGTCGCGCGATGATCAGGTGCTGGATCTCCGTGGTCCCCTCATAGATGCGGAGCGCCCGCACCGCCCGATACAGACGGTCCACCGAGCTCTCGGCCAGGACGCCGCGTCCGCCGAGGATCTGCACCGCATCGTCCACGATCCTCTGCGCGGCCTCCGTCGCGAAGGCCTTGGCCATCGAGGCTTCCAGGGTGATCCGGTCGGCACCGCCGTCCTTCTCCCACGCCGCTCTGTAGGTGAGCAACCGGGCGGCCGCGAGGTCGATCGCCATCCGGCCGAGCTTTTCCTGGATGAGCTGAAATTCGGCCAGCTTCTGGCCGAATTGCTCCCGCTGGGTCGAGTGATCCAGCGCCTCATCGAGGGCCCGCGCCGCCATGCCACAGGCCGCGGCCGCGACCGTCGGACGCAGACGATCCAGCGTCATCATGCCTAGCTTGAAGCCCTGACCCGGTTCGCCGATCAAGTGATCGGCGGGAAGCGCGCACTGATCGAAGGCGATCTCCCCTAGCGGGTGCGGCTCGCTCATGATCTGCGGGCCGATGAAGCGGAGTCCCTCTGCATCCGCCGGGACTAGAAAACAGGAGATCCCGCGAGTACCGGCGTCCGGGTCGGTGGAGGCGAACACCGTGTAGACATCCGCGAGGCCGGCGTTGGAGATGAAGCTCTTCTGTCCGTCGAGAACCCAGGCGTCGCCCCGCTTCACAGCCCGGGTCGCGAGCGAGGCCACGTCGCTTCCGGCCTCCGGTTCCGTCATGGCGAACGCCCCGATCGCGCCGCCCTCCAGCATGCGAGCCAGCCAGTCCCAGGCGGGCGTGCCGGGGCCAGCGCCGGACAGAAGAAGCGGCGTACCGCCCAGGGCCTGGAGGGCGAAGATCGCGTCGGCCAGGGGTGATGCCGAGGCGAGGGACTCCCGGATCAGGCAGCAGGCCCGGAGGTCCTGCGCTCCGATCGGCTCCAGCCATCCCTCCGAGCCCAGCAGCTCTGCGAAGGACCGGGCTTCCCGCCGCCCGGCGTCATCGTCTTGCGGCTCCGGCCTCGGGGCGATCTCGGTTTCGGCGAACGCGCGTACTCGCCTCGCGAGCTCGATGTGCCGATCGTCCAGAAACGCCCGTACGGCCTCCGTGCCCGTTACCGTCACCTCAGCCTCCCCATCCGGCCGTCGTCCGACCACCTCTCCGCCGCGCGAAGAACGTCCGAGCGCGAGCACTCACCGAAAGCCGCCGCCTTCCAGGGCCTCGGCCTTTCCCGGAGTGAGCATTGGACGCCCTGGACCAACCTCCGGTCGGTGCCCGACCCCGCAGGGCGAAGCCAGAGGAGGCTCCGAAGATCAGGCGTCCGCCGGCGAACAGAGGGAAGGTCCGCAGGCTCCCCCAGGCAGCGACCCAGATGCAGGCCTCGCTCAGACGAACTTCGCATCACGCTTCGCTTTGAACGCCTCGTACGCCTCACGGAAGTTCGGCCCCAGCATGCAGGACGCCTGGATCTGCGCTTCGGCCTCGAGCGCGCTCGTCAGGTCCTGGGTCGCCTCGCGGTTGAGCGAGTCCTTCGTGATCTCGAGGGCGAA
>JAUVMT010000216.1 GCA_030600085.1 Gemmatimonadales bacterium
CATCACCTCGCTCGAAGCCACGGCGGACGTTCTGGGCCGCGGCGTTCCGGAGGACGTGGTACGCACCGTGGCGGCAGTGAACCCGAGAGACGACCACCTGACCGCCTCGATGGTGGCGCTGGGCGATTTGGTGGCGGCGGGCGTGCCGCCCGATCAGGCCGAGAACCTCCTGCTCGATGCCGCGACCCACAGGCATGACAATGACGACGTCCTCGGGCTTCCGGCCCGTGTGCGTCGCTTGCTCAGGCAGGGATATCAGCCCACCGATGCCGCGGCCGAGGTGCAGAGGACGATGGACTTTCCGCGCCAGCCCGATGGGATGATGGATCGCTACAACAGGCCACGGCAGGACCCACCCTTCTAACACGGTCGCCCGTGAGCGATCGCGCCGTCGGCGGGCCGGTCGACCGTCGAACGCGGCCTCTCGCCGACGGCTCATTTGAGCCCGTTCGGGTCCGCCCCTATCTTCGCTCGGATTCCGGCGCGACGTTACTGCCCGGTACGGCGCATCCCGAAGCCTCATCCACGGAGAAAGACGGCGAGTGACAAGCGCGCCTTTCGCAGTAAAGGTGGTCGGCACCGGTAGCTATCTGCCCGACAACATCCTCGACAACTTCCAGCTCTACGAGCAGGAGGGCATCCGAGCCGCCTTCGATGTCGAGCGGGCTCGCGCGGCGCTGCGGCAGGTCGAAGACCCCGATTCCCTGTCTCCTGCCGAGGTGTTCGACGCCTGGTCGCTGCAGCTTACCGGCATCAGCGAGCGCCGGGTGATTCCCTGGGACGAGGACGCCACCACCGAACATATGAGTGCGGAAGCCTGCCGCCGGGCGCTCGCCGACGCGTCGATGCAGCCACAAGACGTCGACCTGCTGATCGCGTCCTCCGTGTCACCGTCCGATAGCGTCCCCAACATGGCCTGCACGATCGGATCGATGCTCGGGATCCCGAAGGTGGCCGGGTATACCGTGAACGCCGCCTGCGCGGGGTTCGTCTACCTGATCGCCAACGCGTACGCGATGATCTACAGTCGCATGTACAGGAACGTCCTGGTCGTGTCGGGTGACGCGCTCTCCAGGGTCACGGACTACGACGATCCCAAGACCGCGGTCCTGTTCGCGGATGGGGCCGGCGCGACCGTTCTGACCCTCGGCTCCGAGGGCGACAGCGGCCAGGTCATCACCCCGCCTTTCTTGGATGCGGAGTACTCCTACGAGCAGCTGAACATGCGGGGTGGTGGCTGGGAGTGGGATTGGGAGGGAAGCCCGAAGCTGCGTATGGGCGGTGGCCCCAACGTGCTCCGAGCCGCCATCAACTCGATGGCGAACGCGGCGAAGCGGGCCATGTCGGAGGCGGACCTGCGCTGGGATCAGATCCACTACGTGATTCCGCACCAGGCCAACCTCCGGATCACGCGCGGTCTCGAGAAGCAGCTGAACCTGCCGAATGGGCGCGTGGTCCACACGATCGATCGGTACGGCAACAACTCGGCGGGCTCCGTCGGGATCGGTTTCGACGAGGTCCTTCGAGGGGAGCACGGTCCCCTTCCGAGTCCAACACACGTGATCCTGACCGCGGTGGGCGGTGGGTACACGAGTGGGGCCGCGATCGTTCGGTGGCATCCAGAGGAAAGCGGCTAGGCCAGCAAAGCCGAGCTTCCCCGCTCAGTCGAGGTTGGCCGTCACCGAGAGGATCTTCGGGAGGTGGGCGGCGATCGCTGTCCACTCTCGCCCGTCGCGGCTCGCGTAGAGGTGGCCCGTCGACGTACCGAAGTAGACGCCGCAGGGATCCAGGCCATCGGTGTCCATCGCCTCACGCAGGATCGACACGTAGGCGTGCTTTTGGGGCAGCCCGGACGAGCGCTCTGCCCAGCTCCTTCCCGCGTCAACGGTCTCATACACCCGGAGCCGCGCGTCGCACACCGATCTCATGTGGCTGCTCGCCTCCGGGATGACCCAAGCCCGATCCGGATCCTTCGGGTGGACCCCGATCACGTACCCGAAGTCGCTCGGTAGGCCCTCGTCGATCTCCTCCCAGCTCTCTCCCCGGTCATCGCTCCGGTAAGTGCCGCAGTGGTTCTGCTGGTAGAGACGATCCGGCCGGGCCGGGTGCAGTCGGACGCAGTGCACACATTGGCCGGCCTCCGGATAAGGCTCCGGAAGGAAATCCGCACGCACCCCGCGGTTCACCGCGTTCCAGGACAACCCGCCGTCGTCGCTTCGGTAGGAGCCGCCGGCCGAGAGCGAGACGTAGAGGCGGCGCGCATCCCGAGGGTCGACGAGGATGGAGTGGAGAGCCAAGCCGCCCTTGGCGGGCTGCCACGCGGATCGGCAGGGATGGTCGTCGAGCGACGAGTTCCACTCCCACGAGTCGCCCCGATCCGGACTCGCGAACAGAGCGGCGGGCTCGACGCCGGCGTACACGGCGTCCGGCGACTCCGAGCCCCCCGGAGCGACGTGCCAGATCGCCTTCACGGCGTGTCCGCTCCCGGGCGGGAAGGCCGGTCGCGCCGGAGCGGGCTCCCAGTTCGAGCCGCCGTCCTCGCTCCGGTAGACGTGGCTTCCCCAGACGATGTGGTTGGCCGCGGCGTATCCGCGGGAGCGATCGCGCGGGTCCAAGACGGCGTGGTACACCTCGTAGCCTTCGATGAACGGTCCCTCCAGCTCCCAGTCGTCGCGCGCGTCGCTGGAGGTCGCTCGGAAGAGCCCCGTCCTCGTACCCACCAGCAGCTTCACGCGGCTCACGGACCGGGACGCTTCCCGCCGGCCTGTTCCTCTCCGGTGGAGCTGGCGTCGAGCGTGGCGTTGGGGGGTGGGCCGAGCGGAATCGTCTCCGCGACCGTCCCGAGCTCGAGTCTCTCGACGCCTTCGGGGACGATCAGAAGGGCGTCCGCAGCCGTCATCGAAGAGAGAATGCCCGATCCCTGCGGCCCCGTGAGATAGGCGTCGGAGAGGCCACCGGGTGAGTGCTCCAGTCGCACCCGGAAGAAGTGCGTGAGATCCGCGTTGGAGACGACGGGTTCTCGCACTCGGGCCGATGCGCGGACGTGAAGGCGCGTGTGACCGGCCAGCTTGCGGATCGCCGGGCGCAGGAAGGCCTCGAAGGTGACCATCGCGGAGACGGGGTTGCCGGGAAGGGCCCAGAACGGCTTCCCCGACAGAAGGCCGAAGGCGATCGGGTTTCCGGGCCGGATCTTCGCGCGCCAGAAGACCCGCTCCATGCCCATCTCGGCCAGCACCTGCTTCACCTGATCGTGCTCGCCGACGCTCACGCCCGCGGTCGTCACGATGCCGTCGCAATCAAGGCCGTTTCTGAGCTTGGCGATGATGTCGTCGCGGTCGTCGCGCGCGATCCCGAGGAGTAGCGGCTCCGCACCGGCCGTCCGCAACAGCGCCGCGAGAGCATGGCTGTTCGAGTTCATCACCTTCCGGCCGGCGACGGCCTCTTCTATCCCGTCCAGGTCGACCAGCTCATCGCCCGTGGCGAGAACCGCGATCCTGGGGCGACGGCCGACCGCCACGCTCGCGTGCCCGGCGAGCGCGAGGACCCCGATCGCCGACGGCGTAACCTCGGATCCCTCGCTCATCACCGGGGTGCCCACCCTCACGTCCTCGCCTCTCAGCCGGATGTTGCGGTTCGCGTCCGAGGCCTCCCGGATCTCCACCGCTCCGCCAGCCCCCCCATCGGTGTGCTCCACCCGGACGACTCCCGTCGCGCCATCGGGCACCGGAGCGCCCGTCATCACCTTCACGGCCGTGCCCGGCCGAAGGGGTCCTTCCGGAAACGAGCCGGCCGGGACCTCCTCCGATATCGGAAGCCTCACGGATCCTTCGACCGGTAGCGCGTCGAGATCCTCCGCCCGAACGGCAAACCCGTCCATTGCGCTGTTGTCCCACGGCGGGTGGTCCACCCGGCTTCGGACCTCCTCGGCCAACGCGAAGCCGAGGGAATCGTCCAGCGCGATTCGCTGCACGCCGAGGCGACCACATCGCTCCAGCATGCACGCCAGGGCGTCGGCGTAGGAAAGCCAATCCGCGGCGTCGCTCATCTCAGTTCGCGCTCCGTCGGAAGAGGGCCAGTTGCTCCAC
>JAUVMT010000013.1 GCA_030600085.1 Gemmatimonadales bacterium
GCGTCCGGCGGTGCTCAAGCGTTCCGCGCCGCGGTCACGATCTCTTTCATCTCTCGCACGGCGCGCTCGATACCAACGAAGACCGAACGGCTCACGATCGAGTGGCCTATGTTCAGCTCCTCGACTTCCCGGATCGCCGCGACCGGCGCCACGTTCTCGTAGGTGAGGCCATGCCCGGCGTGGACGGCCAGGCCCGCCTCTCGGGCTGCCACCGCGGCGTCACAGAGCCGTCCCAGCTGAGCCTCCGCCCCCTCCAGGGTACGGGCGTTCGCGTACTCGCCCGTGTGCAGCTCGACCGCATCCGCCCCGAGCGCCGCCGAGGCCCGCATGGCGTCCTCGCGAGCGTCCACGAACAGGGCCGTCCGGACTGCCTGTGCGCGCATCTGGGCGACGGCGGCGAGCAATCGGCCGCTCGCCTCTTCGAGGTCGAGCCCGCCTTCCGTCGTGACTTCCTCCCGCCGCTCCGGCACGAACGTCACCTGCATGGGGCGCCAGTCCTCGGCGAAGCGAAGCACGCCCTCCTCCGCCGCCAACTCCAGGTTGACCCCGGTCCGGACAGTCTCCAGCAGCAGGCGTACGTCCCTGTCCTGGATATGCCGTCGATCCTCGCGCATATGGACCGTGATCCCGTCGGCTCCGCCGAGCTCCGCGAGCACCGCCGCCCGGACCGGGTCCGGCTCGTCGGTCTTGCGAGCCTCCCGCACCGTCGCCACGTGATCGACGTTGATGTAGAGCCTCAGCGGCTCATCCATCGCTCAGCCTCCTGTTCGCCTGGTCCGGGCCCGTAGGGTCGAGCTCGGCCGCCAGCCGGTCGCGAACCACAGGCTCGAGACGATCGCCCGTCAGCTCGAGGAGCTCGAGTCCGAGCCCACGATACAGGGCCGCTCGCCTCGGGTCGAGAACCTTCAGATGCGCCGCCACCGTGCGGACGTCTCCACGAGCGACAGGCCCGGTCGTGCCGTCGCGCAGGCCGAGCTCCCCCAGGTTACGCAGCGCAGACTCGGCCAGGGGCAGGAGGGCCTCCAGCTCCGCGTCCTCGGACGCGCGTTGCAGCGCGTCTACCGCGATCCGGAGGCACGAGACCAGGTAGTTCGACGCGAACACACCGGCGGCGTGATAGTGCGACCGTCCCTCCGGCCGGACCACATGCGTCCGTCCTCCCAGACGCTCCGCGAGCTCGTCGCCGGCCTGCGCCGCCACCTCGTCGCCATCCACCCCGAACCACACGCCCCGAAACGCCCCCCGCGTGGGGGTGGCCACGGCAACCAGCGGATGCCACGCCGCGACAGCTACGCCGCGCTCGCGCCACGGTGCGAGCGCCTGGGCCGAATGCACGCCGCTCGTGTGAAGCACCGCGCGAGGCGTCAGACCCGTCGACTCGCTCCACTCCCTCGCGACGCCGGACAGGTCGTCATCCGGCACGCAGAAGATGACGATCGCATCGGCTTCGGCCCCGATCTGCTCGTCGAGGGACTCGCCGAACGAAGGCTCGGGCACGCGTGTGACCAGATAGGCCACGCCGAGGAGATCTCGAAGAAAGGTAGGCCGGTCTTGGGACATGCCCACGACGGTGACCATCACATCCCCTTGGTCGATGAGGTCTGCGGCGAGCGATAGACCCACGCGCCCCTCGCCCACGATGAGAATCGGGGAGCTCACACCGCGTCCGCGCTCGTGACGTGCACGCCCGGCTTCCGGCGCCATCTGCCGATGACAGCAGCGGGGACGCGTGCCGTCAGCTCGATGCTGCCGCCGTTCTCCCGGCGCTCCAGCACCTCCCCTTCCCGGTACGCCTCGGCGAGGGTGCGGCCGTCCTTCGCCGCCAGGGTGATGTGTACCATCGGACGATCCGCCCGCATGCGGTCGCGAAGCGCCGAGCGGAGCGGCTCGAGGCCTCCCTCTTCTCTCACCGTCGTCAGGACGTGGGGTCCGTACAGCGCCGCGGCGCGGCTGCGGAGCGCGGACTCCTCGTGATAGGTGAGCTGATCGACTTTGTTGAAAGCAAGCAGCGCGGGACCGCTGATCGAGAGATCTCGGAGCACCTCGTCCACCGCCTCCATCTGGTGCTCCCAGCTCGGCGACGACACATCCACCACGTGGATCAGGAAATCGGCCTCCTCGATCTCCTCCAGCGTGGCACGGAAGGAGGCGACGAGATGGTGCGGCAGCTTGCGGATGAAGCCCACCGTATCGGTGGCGAGCGCCTGGTAGCCTTCCCCTAGATCCACGAGGCGCGTGGTCGAATCCAGCGTGGCGAAGAGGCGGTCCTCGACGAACAGCTCGCGGCCGGAGAGCGCCTGAAGGATCGACGACTTGCCGGCGTTGGTGTAGCCGACGATCGCCACTCGGAACTCACCGCGCCCCGCTTTCCGTCGCGTCTGCCGGGAGCGGGAGATCCCCTGCAGTTCGCGTCGAAGCCGCGCGATGCGGCGGTCGATGAGTCGCCTGTCCGTCTCGAGCTGCTGCTCACCCGGGCCCCTGGCGCCGATTCCACCGGCGATCCGCGAGAGGTGGGTCCACATGCGCTTGAGCCGCGTCCTCATGTACTGGAGCTGGGCAAGCTCCACCTGGGCCTTCGCCTCGGCAGTCCGGGCTCTCAGGGCGAAGATGTCGAGAATGAGCTCGGTACGATCCATGACCCGCACGCCGAGGCTCTTCTCCAGAGCCGAGCCCTGTGCCGGCGACAGATCGTCGTCGAAGATGACGAGCGAAGCCCCATCTCGACCAAGCTGCTCCCGCAGCTGCTCGGCCTTCCCTCTCCCGATGAAGAGAGCGGGATTCGGTGATTTGATTCGCTGCACGAGCTGGCCGACGACGACGGCACCCGCGGTGTCGGCGAGACGGATGAGCTCCTCGAGGTGCTCGTCCACGACCTCTTCTGACTCGTCGAACGGCGGCGCCGCGACCAGAATGGCGCGCTCGGGTTCGCTTCCGATCTCGATCATCTGAGCGTCATACCTGATCTTCGACGTCCAGTTCGCCGTTCCCTATTCCTGGATCGTCTGCCACACCTCGTTTCCGGAGGCGTTCGGATCGGCGCAATCGGGCCGCTATCTCCGCCTCACGGCCCTGATCGCCGGCGTGATAGAAGCGAGATCCAGCCAGGCTCTCGGGCAGGAACGTCTGAGCGGCGACGCCGCCGGGCTCGTCGTGATCGTATCGGTAGCCACTCCCGTAGCCGAGCTCCTTCATGAGCCGGGTGGGCGCGTTCCGTACGTGCATCGGAACCGCTTCCATGGGCGTCTCGCGAGCGGCTCTTCGGGCGCTAGAGAACGCCTCGTAGATGCGGTTCGACTTCGCGGCCGCGGCCAGGTAAACGACTGCCTCGGCGAGGGCCAGTTCCCCCTCCGGCGAGCCGAGGAAATGGTAAGCATCTCGCGCTGCCATGCAGACGATGAGTGCC
Source organism: Gemmatimonadales bacterium (assembly GCA_030600085.1). GTDB lineage: Bacteria > Gemmatimonadota > Gemmatimonadetes > Palauibacterales > Palauibacteraceae. Next base: position 3,404 of record JAUVMT010000013.1, read on the forward strand.
TCCGGATCGGCGAGCCCGATGTCCTCCGTGGCCATGCGGACAAGCCTGCGAGCGATGTACAGCGGATCCTCGCCGGCCTCGAGCATGCGGGCGAGCCAGTAAAGGCTCCCGTCGGGATCGGAGCCCCGAACGGCTTTGTGCAGTGCCGAGATCAGGTTGAAGTGCTCTTCGCCGCCCTTGTCGTACCGAGCGAAGCGATGCTGGAGGGCGCGCTCGATCTCAGAGACGCCGATCCGGCCCTGGGCGGCGAGATCCGCGGCGGTCTCCAGCGCGTTGAGAGCTCGCCGAGCATCTCCATCCGCGGCGACGGCGAGGCGCTCGAGGGCATCCTCGTCTATCGTCAACCCCCTCCCTCCGAGGCCCTTCTCGTCGCGGAGCGCCCGGCGGCAGACTTCGGAGGTATCCGGATCGTCCAGCGGCTCGAGCACGAACACCCGCGTGCGACTCAGCAGCGGGCCCACCACCTCGAAGCTCGGGTTCTCCGTCGTGGCTCCGATGAGCACGACCGTCCCGGCTTCCACGTGCGGCAGAAAGGCGTCCTGCTGTGCCTTGTTGAAGCGGTGGATCTCGTCCACGAACAGGATCGTCCCACGACCGGTCGCTCGCCTTCGCTCGGAGGCCTCGCCGATCAGGGCACGTACGCGTGCGATGCCCTCGGTCACCGCGCTGAACGAAACGAAGACCGAGCTCGTCTCCCGCGCGATGATGTGCGCGAGACTCGTCTTTCCGCACCCTGGAGGACCCCAGAAGATCAGACTCGGAACCCGGTCCCGGTCGATCAGCTCACGGAGGGCCCCTCCGGGGCCGACCAGCCGGTCCTGGCCCACAAAGTCGTCGAGCGTCCGCGGCCGCATGCGGGTGGCCAGAGGTGCGCCTGATTCGCTCTCACGGCGCTCCGGGGCTCCGCTGCTCACATCCGTTTCATCCGTTTCGGGGCCGAACAGGCTCGGCTCACCCGTCATTCAGCGCCCTCCCCACCTGCCTGCTCCCTGCCGTCGACCGGGGGGTCGTCCAGGGGACGGTCCTCACCGAGGCTACCCACCTCGATGAGCTCCGTTGCCATCCTGGTGAGCACGTCCGGATCGTTGAGCTCCGGATCCTCGAGCACCCTTGCATGAAGCTCATCCAGCAGTAGCCCTACGACGGGCCCTTGCTTGACCCCCAAGGCCAATAGATCGCCGCCCCCGATTGCCAGATCGGTCACGCTCAACGGAGGGCCCGCGAGGAGCTCATCCTCCACGCGCTTCAGAGTGTGCTCGAGAAGCCTCGTCGTCTCTTCGTCGTCCGCTGCTCTCGCGTACGCGAGATGGAGCTCGAACAGCTGCCGCGCCGGATCGGCGTCGACGACGGAGAGCCACTCTCGAGTCCGAGCCGCCGAATCGATCGGGCTCACGAGCGGCTGATAGTGACGAAGCAAATGGGAGACGGCACGCACGTCGGCGTTCGAGAATCGCAGCCGCAGAAGCACCGCGTGCCCGACTTCCGCTCGAACGTCCCCCGCCGCTTCGGCATCCTCCCCCGCGTCCAGCGGATCGGCGGCCACGAACGGCGTGAGCAGCAGGCGGGCGAGCCTGAGAAGGCGGCCGTCGGCCCTGTCGGCATCGATCTCGTCCACCGCCGCCAGGTTCTGCTCCCAAGCGGCTTCCTCTCGGGCCTCGGCCAGCTCCGGGTACCATATCTCGAGCACGCCCAGCCGCGCGTACAGAGCAAGGGACGCCGAGGGCAGCCGGCTGGCGAGCACCTTCTCGAGCTCCTCTCGAACGCGCTCGGCGGAGAGCGTCGCCGTCCCGTCCACACCGCCCTGGAGAGCCGCCAGCGTGTCGGAATCGATCGTCAGCTGGAACCTGCCGGCGAAGCGGAGGCCTCTGAGGACGCGGAGGTAGTCCTCGGCAACCCGCTGCGCCGGATCGCCCACGGCGCGAAGAATCCGCCGCTCCAGATCGGCGCGCCCCTCCCAGGGATCGAGAAACTGGCCGTTGGCCGGACGCCACGCCATCGCGTTGATCGTGAAGTCGCGGCGCGCGAGATCCTCATCGATGGAGTCCGCGTACTCGACGACCGCGTGTCTTCCATCCGTCGCGATGTCGCGCCGGAATGTGGTGATCTCGAACATCGTCCCGGTTTCTCCGAGGACTCCCACGGTCCCGTGCTCGATGCCGACGGGTATGGTGCGGGGAAACACGCGCCGGACCTCATCCGGCCGCGCATCCGTGGCCAGATCCCAGTCTTCGCGGGCGTGCCCGAGAAGCTCGTCGCGGATCGCGCCGCCTACCGCCCAGGCCTGGAAACCCAGGGTCTCGAGCCTGTCGGCAATCTCGAGCGCTTCAGCGGGCGGGGCAAACCTGGGCCTCTCGCTCACCGGCGTGCACCCCAGACGCACGAGTGCGCCAAGGCGGGCGACCCGGTCCCGGCGCGCGACCCGGAGTCTATCAGCCGCACAGCACGCTACCGCCGTTGACGTTCAGGACCTCGCCGGTGACGTGTCGGGCGAGGTCTGAGAGCAAAAAGCAGGTCGGCCCGGCGACATCTTCCGCCGAGGCTACCCGGCCGAGCGGGATTTCAGCCGCCACTCGCTCGGCGGCGGGCGCACGGAGCACCGAGGCGCTCATGTCCGTGTCGACCCAACCCGGAGCGACGGCGTTGACCGTGATCCCGCGGGGACCCAACTCCGTCGCCAGCGACTTGCAGAACGAGATGATCGCGCCCTTGCTGGCCGCGTAGTGGCTATGGCCGGCCTCTCCGCGCTGACCCGCCGTCGAGGATAGGAGAACGACGCGTCCGCCCCGCTCCATGCACGAGATCGCCTGGCGGGTCGTCAGGTAGATGGACGTGAGGTTCGCCTCGATCATGGCTCGCCACTCCTTCGAGGCCAGGTGCTCGAGCGGGATCTCGATCTCGTTCCAGATGCCCGCGTTGCCGACGAAGAAGTCGAGCCCGCCGAACTCCGCTCCGACGCGATCGAAGAGTCGCTCCACGTCCGCTTCGCGCGACAGGTCTCCCTGGTGAGTCCAGAAAGTGGCCGACCGGCCGACCCCGGAAGCCGGCTCTCCGGGCGACACCTCATTGGCCTCGTCCAGGGCCTCCCCGGCGGCAGTCTCCGCCGCGTGGTAGGCGATGCCGACGGAGGCGCCCATAGAGGCCAGCATCCGCACGACAGCGCGACCGATGCCGCGCGATCCGCCGGTCACGAGCGCCCGTCCGCCCGCTATGCCGGGCAGCAACCACCCTTCCCGGCGACTCACCGCGACCGCCCCACGATCCGCTTCAGCCGCTCCGTCCATCCCTCCCCCAGATGGACCGGTAGATGGACCGGCGGCACGGGCAGCGGGTCCCGTCCGTCCAGGATCGCCGCCGGGTTCTCGCTCAAGAGTAGCAGCCCTGCTTCATCGTGTCCGACCTCCAGCAGCCGATCCCAAGCCTGCCGCACCGTGTCGGAGCGTCCGGGCCTCGCGTGATGGTCCGACGCGATGATGTCGACCGCCCCGTCGGCCAGCATCCGCCGCGCCGCCCACGCGGCCTCCCGACCGTATCGCCCCCAAAGGCTAGCGGCGTTGACGCACATCACTACGCCCGCATCGCGCCACGTCTGGATCAAACCGTAACGCGCCTCGATGCCGGCGTAGCGCTCAGGATGGGCAAGGACCGGCACCCAATTCTGCCGAACGGCGGTATTCAGGGTCTCGGTCGAGTAGGCGGGCACCATCAGCATCGAGAATTCGACGAGGAGATGACGATCGCTGAGTCCGAGGCGGCGGTCACCCAGCTCGACGTCCGGCTCGTCGAGGCGCACCTCGTAGGCGAGGCTGAGCGACAGATCCGGAATCGCTTCCTCGGCCGCCGTACGAAGCTCTTCGAAGCTCTCCTGAATCTCCACCCGGCGTGACCCGGACGCCCGGCTGGCCGAAAGGTGCGGTGTCGTGGCCACGCGCGTCACGCCCGACTCGAAGAGCTCCTTCAGCGCGGCGATCGCCTCATCGATGGTGCGGGCGCCATCGTCGACTCCGGGCACGAAGTGATTGTGCAGGTCGGCGAGCGGAGGGATCCGGTCGCTCACGCGCCCGTCCGAGTCATCGCTCAATGTGCGCTCAATCTTTGCCGTCGAGCTTGCGGATCGTCGCGGCGCCGGCCTGCTCGAGAGCTTCGAGGACCTTGCCGGCGTCGCCCACGCCTCCCTGGGCGAAGTGCGGCCGCCCTCCACCCTTGGATCCGGTGGCCGTGGAGGCGACGCGGACGAGCTCTCCCGCGTGCACGCCCCTTCGGATCCAATCATCCGTGACCACCGAGAGGAAGGCCTGTCTGTCGTCGTCGGAGAAGGTGACGTGGGCGATCGCCGCTCCGGAACCCCGCTCGTCCAGCTCGGAACGCACGAGGTCGCCGAACTCTCCCAGGTCCGTTCCCTCGGAGAGCTCGACCCGCCCGTGCGCGAGGATGCCGTCGGCGACCTCCACTCCGCTCGCGATGAGACGCTCCGCCTGCGCGGCGGCTCCCTCTTGCCGCTGGCCCGCCGCGGCTGCCTCGAGACGGTCGCGCTCCTCCAGCAGAGCGGACACCCGTCGTTCCAGCTCCGCCGGAATGACGTGGAGTCGTCTGGACACCCTCTCCAGACCTTCCTCGGTCTCGAGCAGACGCTCGTAGGCGCCGCGCCCCGTCACGGCCTCGATCCGGCGAATCCCCGCCGCCACGCCGGTTTCTCCCGCGATCCGGAACAGCCCGATCTGGCCGGTGCTCCGAACGTGCGTGCCGCCGCAGAGCTCGGCGCTGACGCCCGGCACCTGGATGACGCGGACGACAGCGCCGTACTTCTCGCCGAAGAGCGCCATCGCGCCGGCATCGATCGCCTCCTTGTAGCCCGTATGCTCGGCCAGGACGGGCACGTTGGCCCAGATGGCCTCGTTGACCTGACGCTCGATAGCACCTCGCTCCTCGCGGCTCAGCGGCCCTCGGTGCGTGAAGTCGAAGCGCAACCTGTCGGGAGCGACCAGCGAACCGGCCTGGTGGACGTGGTCGCCCAGCTCGGAGCGCAAAGCGGCGTGCAGGAGGTGAGTGGCGGTGTGGTTCCGCTCCGTGTCGCGGCGGGCCGGTTCTTCCACGCTCGCCCCGACACGCTCCGGACCGGCCTCCAGCGCCCCATTCACGACCGGGCCGGCCACGACTGTTTGCCCGCCCTCGTTCCGAACTGCGCGCCGCACCTCCACCTCCCAGCCGTCGCCTCGCAGGCGCCCGCGGTCGCTGACCTGGCCCCCGGCCTCCACATAGAACGGGTTCTCCGCCAACACGAACGCTCGCCATCCGTCATCCGAGGCGTACGCGAGCACGGCCGTCTCCACCTCGGTTCGCTCGTACCCCACGAACTCCTGCTCGAGACCTTCCTCACCGACCTCGAGCTCCTCCGCGAACGCGAGACGGTCCCGACCGTCGGCAGAGACGAGCTTGCCATCCCGGGAGCGCTCGCGCTGCTCGGCCAAGGCGGCCCTGAAACCATCCTCATCGATCGTATAACCTCGCTCCGACGCCATCAGCTCGGTGAGATCCAGCGGAAACCCGTACGTGTCATAGAGGCGGAACACCTCGGAGCCCGGGATCACGCCCGTGCCGCGCTCGGGCGCCACCTCTTCGAACCGGCGCATCCCCTCGTCGATGGTGGAGAGGAAGCGGTCCTCCTCCGCCCGGGTCGTAAGCACCAGGTGATCCTGTCGGGCTCGCAGCTCCGGATAGGCCGCCGACATCTCATCGATCACGGTCTCGACGAGCTTGTCCAGCGTGGGCTCACGCCGGCCGAGGAGCCAAGCGTGTCTTGCCGCGCGCCGCAGGACGCGGCGCAGGACATATCCTCTTCCCTCGTTCGAGGGGAAGACCCCGTCGGCGAGCAGGAACGCGACGGCCCGAGCGTGGTCGGCCAGAACCCGGAAGGGCAGGCCCTCGGCCCACCTCTCGGGAGCGAGCGGATACTTTCGGCCGAGCACCTCCTCGGCGCGAGCGATGATCGGCAGGAAGAGGTCGGTGTGATAGGTCGACGCCGCCCCCTGAAGAACCGCCGCGATCCGCTCCAGGCCGGCCCCGGTGTCGATCGACGGCGCCGGCAGCGGGCGGTCCTCGCTCCCCGCCGTCCGCTCGAACTGCATGAAGACGAGATTCCAGATCTCCATGAACAGATCGGCCTCGCCGGCGGCGAGGAACTCCTCCGCGTCGAGCGCGCCGGCCGCACTCGTGGGTCGGAGATCGTAGTGCAGCTCCGAGCACGGGCCACATGGACCGGTTTCGCCCATCTGCCAGAAGTTCTCTTTGTCGCCCAGCCTTAGAATCCGCTCCGGCGGCAGCTCCGAGCGCTCGAGCCACAGTTCGTAGGCCTCGTCATCTCCGTGGTGAACCGTCGTCCAGATGCGGTCCACCTCCAAGCCCAGATCCTCGGTCACGAACTCCCAGGCGTACGAGATCGCCTCGGCCTTGAAGTAGTCCCCAAAGGAGAAGTTGCCCAACATCTCGAAGAAGGTGTGATGCCGGGCCGTCACTCCCACCTCCTCCAGGTCGTTGTGCTTTCCGCTCACGCGCAGGCACTTCTGGACCGTGACCGCGGTCGGCGTCTCCCGTTCACGTTCGCCGGTGAAGATCCGCTTGAAAGGAACCATGCCGGCGTTCGTGAACAGCAGGGTCGGATCCTCTGTGGGGACGAGGGACGCGCTCGGCAGGTGAGTGTGACCGTTCCGCTTGAAATAGTCGACGAAGCGGGATCGGATCTCCGCAGCCTTCATCTAGTCCATGACCTGTGGTTCAACTCTCATCGCGGGCCGGATCCGCCGTCAGAGGCCGGGTTCCGCCTTTACGATCTCCGCCACGGCACGCTGCACCTCGTCCGGTGGAAAGCCCGAGCGCACGAGATGTGCGTACAGCCGGCGGCGCGCCGTTTCGGCATCCGTCCGGGTGAGGCGCCTCCACCGCCTACGCGCGGTGGCCTCGAGAAGATCCCGCTCGGTGACCTCTTCCTCTTCGAACGCGGCCCGGATGCCGTCCCTCGCATCGTCGCGACTGACCCCCTTGCCGACCAACTCGGCCTCCAGGCGCGAGACGCCCCTGGGTCGAAGCCGGATCCGGTCCCGGGCAAAGGCGGCGGCGAACGACAGGTCGTCGAGAAGAGTCAGCTCCTCGCAGCGGCCCAACACCCGATCCACCAGGGAGGACTGGTACCCCTTACGTCGGAGATGACGTTCCAGTTCGTGGCGGCTGCGAGCACGGTAGGAAAGATAGGAGAGGGCGGCGTTCCACGCCTCCTTGTACGTCGGAGACGTATCGGGTTCTTCCGCCGTCACTTGTCGGCTGACGGGAGGGTCAGGACTTCGGTGCCCCGACCTCCAGCGGCTGGGGCTTCTCGCCGGTCTCCTCTTCAATCTCGGCGGGGGGCACCATTCCGAGCTCCTCGCGGACCTTCTTCTCGATCTGGGCAGCGATGTCCTCGTTCTCCAGGAGGAAGGCCCTCGCGTTCTCCCGGCCCTGACCGAGCCGCATGTCATCGCCGAAGGAATACCAGGCGCCGGCACGGTTGACGACCCCGATCTCTTCGCCCAAGTCGACCAGCACGCCCTCACGGCTGATGCCCTGGTCGAAGATGATGTCGAACTCGGCCTGCCGGAACGGAGGGGCGCACTTGTTCTTCACCACCTTGACGCGCACCCGGTTGCCGATCAGCACGGTTCCCTCCTTGATGGAGGCGATCCGGCGGATATCCAGCCGCAGAGACGCGTAGAACTTCAGGGCCCGCCCACCTGAGGTCGTCTCCGGGTTCCCGAACATGACCCCGATCTTCTCGCGAATCTGGTTCGTGAAAACGACCGCCGTGTTCGACCTGCCGATCGCGCCGGTGAGCTTTCGCAGCGCCTGAGACATGAGACGAGCCTGGAGCCCGACGTGCGCATCGCCCATCTCCCCTTCGATCTCGGCGCGTGGGACGAGCGCCGCGACAGAGTCGATCACGACGATGTCGAGCGCCCCCGACCGAACCAGCACCTCCGCGATCTCCAGGGCCTGCTCGCCCGTGTCCGGCTGGGATACGAGGAGGTTCTCGGTGTCCACCCCGAGCTTGCGGGCGTATCCCACGTCGAGCGCGTGCTCGGCGTCCACGAACGCCGCCACGCCACCACCCTCCTTCTGGGCGCTGGCGATGACGTGCAGGGTGAGCGTCGTCTTCCCCGACGACTCGGGACCGAAGACCTCCGTGACCCGGCTGCGCGGAATGCCTCCGATGCCGGTCGCATGATCGAGGCTGATCGCTCCCGTCGAGATGGCGGACAGTTGCATGCGTGCACCATCCGAGCCGAGCCGCATGATGGCGCCCTTCCCGTGCGCACGCTCGATCTGGCTGATCGCCACGGACAGCGCCTTCTTTTTCTCGTCGCTGAGTTCTACCGCCATGGGTGAAGACGTCCTGAAGCTGGGTTTTGAGGTCTGCTCGGCGTCACTGGAACGTCGACAGGCGGGACCGCGCCTCCGCGTGATCCACTATAGCACCGCCTGCTACCTTTCGCAATTTCTTCGGGTCTCGTGAATCAGGGCTGAATCAGGGCTTTTTGAGCGACGATCGGAACTCGAGGTGCCGGTGAGCCCGCGCCCTGCAACCACGATGGCGGCGTCGATCACCCTCCCGTCAACCGCCCCATGGCTCCGGAGAGGGCGTCGACCGCGCGCTCGATGCCCTGGTCGTCGACATCGAGATGGGTCACCGCTCGCAGCTTGCCGGGCCCCGCTGGGAGGATGAGGATGCCGGATCGGTCCAGCTCGGCCCTCAACTCCTCGGGATCAGGGCCGCCGTCGGCGATCCGGATCATCACGATATTGGTGTCCGGCGGCTCGGCGCTCAGCCCGACCACGGCGTTCGCTCCGGAAGCCAGCTCTCGGGCGCGGTCGTGATCCTCGGCGAGGCGCGGGAGGTTGTGGTCGAGAGCGTACAGGCCCGCCGCCGCCAGGATGCCGACCTGGCGCATTCCCCCACCTAGTCGCTTCCGCTCCCACCAAGCCCTCTCGATGAGCGATGCCGGTCCGGTCAGAAGCGACCCGATCGGACAGCCCAACCCCTTGGAGAGGGAGACCATCACGGTGTCCGCCTCGGCCGCGAAGGCGTGGAGGGGGGTGCCCGAAGCCGCGGCCGCGTTCCAAAGACGGGCGCCGTCGAGGTGCACCGGGATCGCCGCCTCGTCAGCCAACGCGCGAACCTCCCGCATGTTGTCGAGGGGCAGGACCGTGCCGCCGTGCATGTTGTGGGTGTTCTCCAGGCAGAACAGGCTGGTCGTGGGATGGTGCCGGTCTCCGGGTCTGATCGCCGAACGGAAGGCGGCCGCCGAGACCCGTCCCGACTCGGAGGAGACGGGGTGCAGCTGCACGCCGGAGAGCCACGCCGCATCCGCGTACTCGTAGTGGAAGACGTGCGCCTCGCGCTCGCAGATGGCTTCGGTGCCGGGCCGCGTGTGCAGCAGCACCGCCGCCTGATTCGCCTGCGTTCCGGACGGGAAGAAGAGGGCCGCGTCCTTCCCCAGCAGTCCCGCCACGCGTCGCTCGAGGCGATCCGCCGTCGGATCCTTGCCGAGCACATCGTCCGCCACCTCCGCTCCGGCGATCGCTTCGCGCATGCCGGGAGACGGTCGGGTGACCGTATCGCTCCGCAGATCGACCTCTCGCTCGCTCATGGACCGCCTATGTCGCCGAGTCTCGTTCGCCACCGCGATCCACCCCTCCGGGCGAACCGGAACCCTCGAGCTCGGCACGAGCCTGGAGCGCCGCCTTGGCAAGGGGCGACTTCAGCTCCCGGTACTCCTCCTCGCCGATCTTCCCGGTCTGGTACTCGAACTCGAGATCGGCGAGCCGGGCGATCAACGCCTGCTGGCGATCGGCCGGATCGGCGCGATCGCCGATCATCGACCTCCGTTCGGCGGCTCCGCCCCTCACGCCGGCGATGACCACCGCCACGAGCAGTGCCAGCACGAGCGCCGCCAAGAAGTAGAACGGATTCAACCGACACCTCCCGGCGTTCTTGGTGCCTCCAAGGGGATCGCTCGGCGCCGGTCGGCCGCACGAAGCGCTCGCTCGGCGGCTTCTTCGGGATCGTCCAGCCGTTCGATCGACATCTCGGCAGGCAGCTGGTCCCGCAACCCGAAGAGCGGAACTCCCAGCTTGAGGCAGAACGCCGCCTCGCTGAGGGTGCCCCAACCTCCCGCGATCGCTACGACCGCCTCCGATGACCGAACGACCAGCACGTTGCGAGCCTCCCCGAGGCCGGTGGGGATCGGAATCGATACTCCCGGAGCGGCCGCGCCCGCGTCCGACCCAGGGAGAATGCCCAGAACGATCCCGCCCGCGTCGCGCGCACCGGCCGCGGCCGCATCCATGACGCCGCCGAGGCCACCGCAGACGAGAACGGCCCCACCCCGAGCCAGGGCGGCTCCGACCCGACGCGCCGCCTCGGCGGTCTCTCGGTCCAGCCGGCCACCCGATCCGATCACGCCCACACGCAGCGGGCGCTCCCGTCCAGCATCTTCCTGATCCCTCATCTCACATCGGCCATCGCCGCTTCGAGTGTGACGCTGCCCGGACGACCACCCACCGACCCACAGACCTGCAGCATCGTCTTGGCGAACCTATCTCCGCAGGCCGGGAGTCTGCTACCGATCGAGGATGAGTGTGACGGGGCCGTCGTTGACGAGCTCGACATCCATCATGGCGGCGAATCGGCCACTCTCGACGGGAACGCCTTCCGCCCGCAGGGCCTCCAGGAAGAGCTCGTACAGCCCCTCGGCCCTCTCAGGCGACGCCGCTCCCGTGAAGGACGGACGCATTCCCCGAGACGTGTCCCCGTAGAGTGTGAACTGGGAGACGACCAGAAGGGAGCCGCCCGCCTCGCGAACCGACCGGTTCATCCTGCGCTCGTCATCAGGAAAGACTCGGAGACCGATCAGCTTCCGGGTCATCCACGCCAGCTCCTCATCGCCATCGGTGGAACTGAACGCGACGAGAACGAGCAGGCCCGGACCTATGCTCCCGACCGTTGCCTCCTCCACACGCACGCTCGCTCGGGTTACTCGCTGTACGACGATCCTCATCCTCTCTCCTCACCCGCCCCTGAACCGGGCACGCTTTCAATCCCCGTCCTTCCCGGTACGTCTTGAATCCGATCCCGGCAATACGCTTGTCGACTCAACGTTCCGACCGGACCTCAATCTTCGGACCGGACCTCAATTCACAGTGGCGTGGATAACCAACTTCCTGTTCCGCATGCCGGGCGAACCGGTACCAAGAAACGTATTTCCTCTTTTTCTCAACATCGCTTCCACAGTCTGCATTCGCGTTTTTTTAAAAACCTGTCTGCTGCCACTCGTTCGCACACGACCGGTCCTCATCGCTCAGAACCGGGAAAGCGAGCATTCGGAGATCCGCGATCGATGGGTCCTCGACCGCACCGGGTCCGGTTTCGTCAGGGCAGGAAGGGTGGGGCTCTCGACGCGAGTCAGGTGGACGGAAGCTCCCGGATGTACTCAGCCCCCGCCACTCCGAAGAGCGTCAGGGGCTGAGGGAGGATTCGACCCGCCTTCAGACAGATCTCACCGCTCTGGCATCTCCGTCTTGGTCAGCTGCGCTTGCCTTCCAAGACCCAACGGGGCCTGGTACCATCTTCGCTCAACCCGCGGTGTGGCTTCCAGTCACGTACCTTTCGGTCCGATCCCTTTCCCCACGCCGAGCGACCCGTTGATCTGTGCCAGTGAGTGCAGCATCCGGTCTTGCTGGTGCTTCCTCCTCGAGCACGACCCAATGATACAAAAAAGTATTTTTTAGGTCAACCCCGTTCTACGACCAACCTATGTTTTTAGGAAGTTTGTTTAGCGATCGCCCGTCATTGCTGACCTACGACAGTCGATTCTGAAGGAATAGTATCGAGTCGATTCGGTGTCGGGACCACACCCCACAGACTCGCGGGCTCCACCGACCGACCCAGGTCGCGGGCCCTCACGGCCCTTCCCTCCGCGGCGACCGTGGCGACCAGTCGGTTGATCAGTGCGCCGGGCGGCAACGTGCGCCGAAGGCCCGCGACCGTGCCGACCAGCACCAACGCGTGGCGCGCTCGTGAGAGTGCCACGTTGATCAAGCGCGGCAGATCGGCGTTGCGGTCTTCGTTGAGGAACCAGCTCGCGCCCGGCGGCGCGTCCACGGTGTCCAGAACCACCACGGACTTCTCTCGCCCCTGAAAGCGATGGATGGTCGCGATCTCCAATCCCGCCGGAGCTGCCGAACCGAGCTGATCGCGTGCCGCCTCCCACAACTTTCGAACGTGCAGCCTGTAGGGAGCGACGACCGCGACGTCGGCGACTCCGCAGCCGGCGAGGTCCTCGAGAAGCCGCACCACGAGTCGTACGTGGACCGGGTTCGTGCGAGAGCCCTCGGCGCGCGTGACCGTCGACCCTTCCTCCTCGGTGTCGATCAGGACCAGCGGGGAGGCTAGCCGTGGTCGATCCGCGACCTCGGGGGCATCTCGGAGACGGCCCCCGTAGAACAACTCGCTCACCAGACACCGGATGGGCGGCGCCATCCGATACTGTTCATCGAGCATGGCGCACAGCCTGTCCCGTGGAGAGGGGAGGCTGACCACGCCCGCCCTCTCTTCCACGATGCCGGTCTCTCTGAAGAGATCGCGCCCGAGCCACCTCGAAGCCGTCACGCCTCGCGAGCAGACGACGGCGGGTAGCTGCTGGAAGTCACCGATCGCCACCGTCGTTCCCGAGGTTCGGGACGCGGCCAACGCCACATAGGGGAGCGGGGCCGCACTCGCCTCGTCGATCACCAGGGCCTCGAACCGCAGGGCGGCGAGCTCATCCCACAGCGCGAGCCTCGCGAAGGTCGTGAGCACGACATCCGCCTCCCGGAGCGCGAGGATCGCCTGCAGCTGCAGGTCCCTGGAGATGCCGGCGGCGGCCTCTATGATCTCGTGATCGTCGACCTTCCCGGCCGCCGCCATCACGCGGGCGAGCCGAACCCTCTGGAGCATGGCAGGGCGCTCGGAGGGCGGACGAATGCCAGCTTCGCGCTCCAGCTGCTCGATGGCGGCTGCCAGCCTTCCACCCGCCAGGCGTCGCTCGAGAGCGGCTTCCAGAGACAGAGCCCGATCGCCCGTCCGGCTGAGCTCCGCCCCCACTCTCACGATCCGGTTCGCTCCGACCGCTCCAGGACCCAGAACGGCCGCGACACGATAGGCGGCTTCGTCCACCGCACCGTTGGTGACGGCCGTCACGAGGACCTTGCCGGTCTCCGCGAGCTCGGCCACCGCATGGCCGAGCAGCCTCGTCTTTCCGGTTCCCGGAGGTCCCCAGACGAACTGGACGTCGCTGCCCAGTATCCGCGTCAGTGCCTCGCGTTGAGCCTCGTTCAGCCCTCGAGAATCCGGCCGCCGTGCCTCGGCGGCACCGACCGTCGGAGCGATCCGACCGAACAAGCGAAGGACGGTGGCGGGGTGGAATCGGGACGGCTTGTCACGCACGGCCTCGAGACGCGACCGCAGAGAGCCCAAGAGCCATGTCGGGTCGAACTCCAGCAAGGCGGAAGCCGGGACGCGACCCAGCCAGTCGGAGGCCGCGACACGCACCTGCAGCGTCTCGCGGTTCACCGCCGTCACGACTCCTGCCGACTCGCCGGCCTCGCAGACGACCCGAACCGCGTCGTTCGGCCGGACATCGTGGCGGGCGGAGGGAAGCCGCCATTCGTAGAGCGGTGTCCCGGTGGCGTCGGCCAGATGGCCGCCGGACACATGAACCGGCTCTCCCAGTCCGCGCGCCGCGAGCTGCTCACGTACGGCGTCGATCTCCTCATCAAGGCCGAGCAGGCAGCCCGCGAGAAGCTCGTCCAGCTCCGGCGAGGTCGCGGTTGAGGTCATGGGCCCGTAAGGTAGCTTCACGCCGAACGGAAGGCAGACGGAGATTCGCATGACGGGCAGCGTCGACGAGTTCAGAGCCTACCGGGAACGCATGAACGACCTGATCCTCGGCTCTGGCAACCTCACCATCAACCGCTTTTTCGCGCTCGACACCCGGGCGTACGAGCCGGGCGCCCTGGACCTCTCGACCAAGGAGTTGCTCGGCCTCGTCGCCTCCATGGTCCTACGCTGCGACGATTGTGTCCGCTACCACCTGGACGGCTGCGTGCGTGAGGGTGCCACGGACGACGAGCTCTTCGAAGCCTTCGCCGTCGCGCTCATCGTGGGCGGCTCGATCGTGATCCCCCATCTCCGGCGAGCCGTCGAGTTCCTGATGGAGCTTCGTGAAGCCGGGGGGACGTCGTGAAGCGGCGAAGCGCCGAGCGGAGGTGGTCGGCCACCGGAAGATCAAGAGGAGAAGCTTGATGAACACTCTATTTTGGATCGGCAGAATCCTGTTCGCGATGATCTTCATCGCCTCCGGGCTCGCCCACTTGACGAAAAGGGACGAGATGGTGGCGTACGCCGAGGCGAAGGGAGTCGCGGCGGCGAGAACGATGGTGCCACTGACCGGACTGATGATCATCGCGGGAGGCCTGAGCGTGCTCCTGTGGACCTGGGTCGATGTGGGCGCCTGGCTGCTGGTGCTCTTCCTGTTCGCTGCCGCCTTCAGGATACACGCGTTCTGGAAGGAGGAGGACGAGGCCGCCCGTCAGGTCGAGATGGCTCACTTCATGAAGAACATGGCCCTCGCCGGCGCGGCGATCGTGTTCTACGTGCTGTATCAGTGGCCAGAGCTGGCGATCTGAGCCCGGAGGAGTTCCGGGAGGCGGCGAGTCGGGTCGCCGAGTGGGTCGCGGACTACCGCGACCGAGTGGAGGAGTTTCCGGTACTGGCGCGGGTGTCGCCCGGCGAAACGGCGGCGTTGCTGCCGGCTTCGGCGCCCGAGGACGTCGAGCCGTTGGAGGCGATCCTCGACGACCTCGACCGGATCATCCTCCCCGGTCTGACCCACTGGAACCACCCCGGCTTCTTCGCCTACTTCGCGAGCTCCTCCTCGGCCGCCGGGATCCTCGCTGAGTTCGTCGTCGCGACCCTGGGTGTCAACGCCATGCTCTGGCGAACCTCGCCCGCGGCCACCGAGCTCGAGGAGCGCGTCATCGTCTGGTTCCGAGAGCTGCTTGGGCTTCCCGACGCGTTCGAGGGCGTCATCCTCGACACCGCATCGACGAGCAGCTTCACCGCCCTGCTCGCGGCTCGCGAGGCCGCAGGCGTGGATTCTCGAGAGCTCGGCCTCACGGGCCGCTCCGACGTGCCGCCACTCGTCGTGTACGTCTCGAATCAAGCACACTCGTCGCTCGAGAAAGCCGCGATCGCCGTCGGCCTGGGACGTCAAAGCCTCCGTCGAATAGAGACCGACGATAGGTACGCGATGGACGCCCAGGCTCTGGAGCGGCAGCTCCGTGCCGACCTGGAGGGAGGCGCCCTGCCCACAATGGTCTGCGCGACCATCGGTACGACCTCCAGCAACGCCGTCGACCCGATCGCGAGGATCGCCGATATCTGTGCGGAAGCCGGTGTCTGGCTGCACGTCGACGCCGCGTATGCCGGTCCGGCCGCCATGCTGCCCGAGAAGCGGGAGCTTTTCGACGGCTGGGATCGAGCGGACTCCATCGTGGTGAACCCGCACAAGTGGATGGCGACTCCGATGGACTGCAGCGTCCTGCTGTTCCGCGACCGGAGGCCGTTCAGAGCTTCCCTGGCTCTGACGCCGGAGTACCTGAGCTCGGACCACGAGGACGCGCACGACCTCATGGACGTGGGCCTGGCCCTGGGACGCCGCTTTCGGGGCCTCAAGCTGTGGTTTCTGTTTCGGCAGATGGGAGTGACCGGGCTTCGGGCCTTGCTTCGCCGCCATCTTGGCCTGGCTGCCGACTTCGCGGATCGGATGCGGCGGGACAGCCGGTTCGAGCTGGCAGCCCCGGTTCCC
>JAUVMT010000250.1 GCA_030600085.1 Gemmatimonadales bacterium
CAGCTCTACTCGGCCCTCGGCCAGCTGATCGACCTGGGCGCTACTCAACACGCTCTGGAGGTCCGCGGCGACGTACCAGAAGGTGCCGGGCTCGCCCACGCTGCCGCTGTACAGATCGCCGATAGACACGACATCGGCTGCCTGTCCGTCGCTCAACCCGAGCGATTCCGTCATCTCGGTCAGGACGGCCCCGAGCTCCGTATCTGCCATCGCGGAGAGAGACTGGTCGCTGGCGATCCCGACGGGGTCGACCGAGCCGTTGCAGGCGCTCAGGCCTGTCGCCAGGGCGAGTAGGGCCATCGCGCTCGCCCGCCCTCGCCAACCACCGGTGTTCGACTCCCGGGTACTTTTCATCGTAGTCTCCTTTATGAGTGCTTCGACCGGGCGGGAGCCACGGTCTACCTAGAGTTCGCTTGGTTTCGAGTCAGGATCCGATCCCGCTGCTCGGGCCGCTCCGCCATACTGACCGAATGCCGACCCCTTTCGTCACATTGGACGTTGGCCGGGGAGGTTTCATTCCATCTCGAAGAGGCTGCCGCATGCGAGCTCGAAATCTTATCACGTGTTGCCTGCTGATCGCACTCAGCTTCCCCGCCGAGCTGTCGGCGCGCGTCGTGCGCGTGGTGATCGAGGCTCGCCAGGACGTTCTCGGCGGTCGCAGCTGGGGAGATGTCGGTGCCTACGAGAGAATCACGGGGCGGGTGTACTTCGAGTTCGATCCGAACGACCCCATCAACGCACGGATCGTGGATCTGGCCCTGGCACCCCGGAACGAGCGCGGGATGGTGGAGGCGTGGGCCAACTTCATGGTCCTCCGCCCGAAGGACCCATCGCGCGGGTCCGACATCGCTCTCCTGGAGGTGAGCAACCGGGGAGGGAAGGCGTCGCTCGGCTACTTCAACGCGGCCGTGTTTTCGCGAGATCCGGAGGACGAGGAGCACTTCGGCGACGGCTTTCTGATGCGACAGGGCCTGACCGTGATCTGGGTCGGCTGGCAGTTCGACGTGCCTCCCGACGCCGAAGATCTGCTCCGGCTCCACGCCCCGACAGCGCGAGGGCCCGAGGGCCGGTCCATGGGCGGCCTGGTAAGAGCGGACTGGGTGATCGCCGAGCCGACCACGACACTCGCGCTCGGCCACCGAAACCACTGGGCGTACCCGGTCGCGGATCCGGAGTCGGAGGACGTGGTCCTGACCGTTCGGGATGGTCGGGACGGGGAGCGCGGCGTCGTGCCGAAGAGTGAGTGGCGGTTCGCGGAAGAGACGGACGCGGGCGTCCGGGAGAGCCTCACCCATATCTACGCCCCGGCCGGCTTCGAGCCGGGGAGGATCTACGAGCTCGTGTACCCGGCGGCCGATCCGCGGGTCGTGGGACTCGGGCTCGCCGCGATCCGCGACATGATCTCCTACGCCAAATACGATCCGGAGAGCGAATTCCGGGTTCGCCACGGCATCGGGATCGGGATCTCGCAGACCGGCCGCTTCCTTCGCCACTTCGTCTACCAGGGCTTCAACGTGGACGAGGAAGGGAGGAAGGCGTTCGACGGCCTGATGATCCACACGGCGGGAGCGGGCCGCGGCAGCTTCAACCACCGTTTCGCTCAACCCTCCCGCGATGGGCATCGGTTCTCCGCCTTCTTCTATCCCACGGACCTCTTCCCCTTCAGCGGCCGCACGCAACGAGACGAGCTCACCGGAACGGAAGACGGGATCCTGGAGGCGCACTCGCGGGAGCACCGGCCGAAAGTCTTCTACACGAACACCGGCTACGAGTACTGGGGGCGAGCCGCCTCGCTCCTTCACACGACGCCGGACGGCCTCGAGGACATCGAGCCGCTCCCGGAGGAGCGGATCTATCACTTCGCGAGCGCGCAGCATTTCGTGGAGCGAGCCCCGTTTCGCGATTGGCCTCGGCTCACGGCGGAAGAAGAAGCTGCCGCCTTCCGGGGCAACGACGTGGACTTTCTCCTCAACCTGCGGGCCTTGATGACCCGCATGATGAGTTGGGTGGGGAAGGGCGAGTCGCCTCCAGAGAGCCGCTACCCGCGGATCGCTGATGGCACCCTGGTACCGATCGACCGGGTGCGCTTTCCGGACATTCCCGGCGTCGCCTTCCCGGAGGTCATTCACGTGGCGTACCGGGCGGACTACGGACTCCGCTGGCCCGAGGGTATTGTCACGAAACAGCCGCCGGAACTGAGCCGCGCGTTTCCTTCGCTGGTCTCGCAGGTGGACAAGTTGGGGAACGAGATCGGCGGCCTACGAAACGTGGAGGTCCGGGTGCCGCTCGCCACGTACGCCCCATGGAGCCTGCGGACCGGCCTGCCGGGACCTCAGGATGAGCTGGCCGACTTCCGAGGCACCTCCATTCCGCTTCCCCGTGGCCCGGCCGAGAAGAACCGGACCGCGGATCCCCGGCCGGCGATCTCGTCTCTATATGCATCCAGAGACGCTTATCTGGCGGACCTCGAGACTGCCGCCCGCGAGTTGGTCTCGGAGGGATACCTCCTCGCCGAGGACCTGACCCGGATTATGGATGCTGCCGGCCGGCGATGGGAGCGCTGGGGACCCGTCGATCGGTGAGTTCGATCAGGTGAGTCCGACGCGGTGGAGTCCCGGTAGAGCGTCGAAGCCAACGTCGAGTGGGTTCCGGAAGCGATCTGACCTACGCGTCTTCGGCGGGTGAGGCCTCGTCCGCGCCGCGCAGAAGCCCGGTTTCGCCGGCGATCCAGATCAGGAATCGTCCCACAGAGCTCAGCTGCTCCCGAAACTCGAGCACCTGTCTGGCCACATCGGGCCTGTCCGTGATGACCCCGTCGACCCCGCGGCTCATCATCACCGACAGCTGCACGGGGTCGTCGATCGTCCATACGTAGACCTTCATGCCCCGTGCGTGTGCTCGGCGGATCTGAGAGCGGGAGGCAGCGGCGGCGTTGAGCGCCAGGAAGTTCAGGTCGAGACGGGTCAGATCGCCGACGCTGACGGTGTTGAGCAGACCGCGCGTCCAGTCGGGCCGTAACGCGGCGGCCTTGCGGAGCCCCTCCCGCTTGAGGGACATGAGCATGATGTGCGGCTCCATCCCGGTCTCCTCGACGATCTCGACGACCTTGGACTCGAGCTGCTTGTCGTGACCGTAGTACTTGAGCTCGATCAGGACGTCCACATCGCCCTTTGCCCGCTCGAGCACCTGCCGCAACGTCGGCACGCGCTGATCCGAGAACTCGGGTCCGAACCAGCTTCCGACATCCAGATCCCGAAGCTCCTCGTTCGTGGCATTCCAGGTCTTGAG
>JAUVMT010000123.1 GCA_030600085.1 Gemmatimonadales bacterium
GAGCTGGTGGCCGTTCACGTAGTCACGCGGCTGGAGCAGCAGCCACACCGGGAGGACGCTGGCGAAGAACGTGTAGACGAACAGCACGACGATCCAGCCTACGCGCTGGCCGTCCGCATGGGCCGCCTCCGCCGCTGCGACCATCTCCCCGCCGGCCGCCTGAATCTGGGCCTCGGTCGGACCGAAGCCGATCATGTCGGGAAGCTCGAACGGCACATACTGCCCGAACCAGATGAGGGCGTAGAGGATCAGCAAGGCCGCGATCGAGGGCACCAGGATGCCCGCACCGGTCCGGTAGATCAGAAATCCCACGACCAGGGCCACCGCCAGTGACCCCCACACGGGAAGCACCGTGCCGGGGTTGCTCATGAACAGGTTCGCGATGATCACGGCGAAGACCGCGTTGACCATCAGGAGCAGGAAGAAGATCACGAACAGGAAGAGCACCCGTGCCCGATCCCCGATGATCGACTGGGTGAGCGTGCCGATCGAGTTCCCTTTGTGGCGCGTCGAGATCCACAGGGCAGCAAAGTCATGCACCGCCCCCGCGAACACCGTTCCCAGCACCACCCAGAGAAACGCGGGCAGCCAGCCCCAGATCACCGCGATCGCCGGGCCTACGATAGGCGCCGCTCCCGCCACCGAGGTGAAGTGGTGGCCGAAGAGCACGTGCTTGTTGGTCGGGACGTAGTCGACGCCGTCCTCGAACTGATGGGCCGGCGTGACGAAGTCGGGATCCAGCTGGTATATGCGCCGGGCGATGTAGCGCGAGTAGACGAGGTAGCCGGTCAGAAAAGCCGAGACGCCGACGACGAGCAGAACGATCGCGCTCATGCCGGACTCTCCGTGCCGCCGGTATTCATCTCATATGGTGCCTTAGGTATCATCCCGTAAGACCCCCACACAGCGTTACCTAGCTCACGAAGTGAGTCCGTACCGACCGGATCTTCCTCCTGCATCGGCACTCGCCACAGCGGCCAATTCCCGAGATCCTCCTGGATCTTCGCCAGATACTTCGCCTCCCTGGCCTTCCGCCGATCCACGAAATCGCCCGAAAGATCATCCGGAAGCACCTGATTGACCAGAATCCCCGCCACGGGGATGCCATGCTTGCCGAGCGCCTCGACCGCCCTACCCGTCTCCCAGATCGGGAGGCGTTCCGGCAGCACGACGAAGACGAACGCCGTCTGCTCGGCGTCGACGAGCACGCCGCGGGCTCTGAGGAAGCGGGCGCGGCGCTCCTCGAGGGCCTGCAGGACGGGATCGTCATCCGAGGCCGCGTTCTCGGCCGCGGCGCCCGCCACGTTCCTCCACATCCGGCCAGCTGCGGTCATCTTGCGGCGGCGGCCGATCAAACCGGTAATCCAGGCGGACATCTGCTCCGGAAGCGAGAGAAGCTGCAGCGTCTGACCGGTGGGCGCCGTGTCGAAGACGACCCGGTCGAACTCCCTGCCCTCCTCCTCTAGGATCCGCGTGAAACGCTCGAAGAGCGCCGCCTCCGTCGCCCCGGGCGAGGCTCGGGCGATGTCGATCTGGCGCTCGACCTCGGCCACCAGGCGTGGCGCCACCGACTCGGCGATCCGCCCTTTGACATCTGCTATGTAGCGATCCGCCTCTCGCTCCGGGTCGAGCTCCATCGCCCAACAATCCGCGACCACGGGCCTCGGCTCGGGACCCAGGTCGGCCCTGAGGATGTCACTGGTGGAATGCGCCGGATCGGTCGACACGAGCAGCGTGCGGAGCCGCTGATCCGCCAGCGTCAGCGCCGTCGCGGAGGCCAGGGTGGTCTTCCCGACCCCGCCCTTTCCCCCGAAGAAGAGGAGCCTGCGGCTCAGCAACAGCGAAATCCCCCCTCCGGGGCGGTTTCCAGCCCGATCCGGAGGTGCCACTCGTGGAAGCTCTCGATGAGCTCCGGATAGAGCTCCAGCAGGTAGAACTGGGTCGGGTTCGGAACGCCCAGGAGATCCGAGAATCCCGCGAGGAGAAAGAGATCGCGCTGCCTCAGGTACTCGCGGTGGATCTCGGCCCGGTAGGGCGCGATGTACATCCCCTCGTAGATCTCCCGCGCGCTGCGGAGCCTCGGTCTCAGCGCGTTCCACGCCCGACGGATCAATCCGCCGCGCGTCGCCGGTTCCGACCGGTGCTTGCTGCCGGGGCTCGCCACTAGGTCACGCCCGTAAGCCGCGCACTCTCGATCCACAGCTTCTCGGCGAGCTCCAGGTCGTAGGCCTGATCGGCCGCCTTCGATTTTTTCTCGACATGGAAGTATTTGCCGTCGATTTCATCGGCGGGATGTTCCACCGCCAGGCGGCACACGGCGTGACCGCCGGTCGAAGGGCGCTTCATGAAGGGCTTGAAGAGCCGCATCATCAGGCTCAACGGGTTGAGGTTCTGGTTCCAGATCCTCGTCGCGAGCACGCCCGGATGCAGCGCGGCCGCCGATAGGCCGGCATGGCCCATTCTCCGAGACAGCTCGAAGGCGAACAACACGTTGGCGAGCTTGGAGTCCGCGTACGCCTGAAGGCCCTTGAAAGGGATGCGGCCCGTCAGGATGTCCTCCAGAGGGGCCCGCTTCAGATCACCGCTCCGATGGCCATCCGAGCTGACGTTGATCACGCGCCCGCCGGCCTCGGCAAGCGGCTCCAACAACAGATGGGTCAGGACGAAATGGCCCAGGTGGTTGACCGCCATCGTCATCTCGAAGCCGTCCTCCGACACCTCGCGGCGGGCCCGGTAGACGCCGGCGTTGTTGACCAGCACATCGATCGGACCGACACGATCTCGAAGCCGGGACCCCAGATCCCGCACCGAGTCCAGCGATGAGAGATCGGCCACCTCGAGCCGGACTCGGGAGTTCGAGCTCCCCATCCGAACCGTCTCGAGCGCCGCGCGGCCTCGCTCCTCGCTCCGGCAGACCATGACGACCGAAGCACCAGCGGCGGCCAGAAGCTCGGCGGCGGATCGTCCGACTCCCGAGTTCGCGCCCGTAACCACGGCCCACCCTGACAAACGGCCCTACCCTTCCAGCTTCTCCTCGACGATCGTCGTCACGGCCCCGGCCAGCTCGGCACTCTCGGCAAGCAACGCTTCCACCGCCGCACGCATTTCCCCTGAGAACATCTCATCTCCGGTCTCCGGCAGGTTGATCCGGACGTTGTAGGCAGCGGAGCGGGCGCCCGCATCGGCCAGGAGCACCGCCGTGCCCACGTCGCTGATCATCTGGGGATCGGCCAAGGGCGCGATCTCGGAGCACAGCCTGAGGACCTCCACGCAGAGCTCCACGTTCGTAAGGGGCACGCGCGTCGCCGCCTTGTAGCCCTCTCGCATGGCCTCCGCCCGTGCCCTCCGCTCCTCCTCCGTGTCCTTAGGCATGCGCATCGCCTCGATCACCGAGTCGAAGGCCTTCGTGTCCTCGTCCACGCCCCGAACGAGGGCGTCCTTCACCTCCTGACCCCTCTCGGCAATCGAAGACAGCGTGTCGTACTGCCCGTCGAACTCGCCCATCGGAACCGAGAGGTTCGCCACCATGGCGGCGAGGGCGCCCCCGAGGGCCCCGGCCAGCGCCGCCACCGAGCCCCCGCCGGGGGCAGGAGTGTCGCGCGACACCTCATCCACGAAGTCGTAGGTGGGCCGAAGCACCAGCGGCCCTTCGATCCTCGGGAGGCCCAGGACCCGCTCCTCCACGTCGAACTCCGACACCTCTCGCAGACCCATCGACTGGACAGCCGTTTCCATCAGGTCCGGAACGGGGAGGCCGCTGGACCGTCGCATCCCCCGCAGGTAGGAGTGAGCGGCCCATTTCATCGCCTCGTACGGGATCACGCCGACGATCTCCGAGCCGGTGATCACGATCCCCCGCTTGCGCGCCTCCTCGCGGGCGGCCTCCAGGACCTCGTGCGGCGGGCTCACCTTGTAGTTGGTCAGGTTGAGGCTGATCTGGGCCCGGTTGTACTCCTCGATCACCCACCCCAGCCCCTTCACGAAACGGAACCGTCCGTCCTTGAAGACAGGGCCGCTCGGGTTGTCGAGATCGATCGGGATAGAGGCGTAACGCTCGGCGAGGTCTCCGCCGTGAGCTTCCTCGTGGTGTTCGGCTAGCTCCTCGAAGGACCCGCCCGTGAAGTCACAGTTGCCGCAGGGGTAGTTGCCGTCCTCCGGGAAGCGTACGACCTCGCCCTTGTAGTAGAACGGCTCGGTGTTGCCGGTCCGCTTCCAGCGGCCCCGCTCCCTGAGCTCGTAGGCGATCTCGGTCGCGTAGCGACGGTCGGTCGTGTTCAGGTTGATGTTGTACGCGATCAGGAACTCGCGCGCTCCCACGGCGGTGGCCCCGGCCGCTGGGTTCAATTCAGCCGGGCCGAAGTCAGGCGCCCAGTCGGGATCGGCGAGCTTCGCCGCGAGCCCCTCGTACTCGCCGGCGCGGACGTTCGCGAGGTTGCGGCGCTCCGGCAGCCGGGCCGCGTGCTCATAGAGATAGACCGGAATGCCGAGCTCCTCACCGATCCTCCGGCCCACCTGACGGGCGATCTCGGCGCACTCCTCCATCGTCACCCCGGATACGGGAACGAAAGGAACCACGTCGGTGGCTCCGAACCGGGGGTGCGCGCCCTGGTGCTCCCGCATGTCGATGAGCTCCGAGGCGCGCTTCACTGCCCTAAAGGCCGCTTCGCCGATCGTCTCCGGGGAGCCGATAAAGGTGACGACCGTGCGGTTCGTGTCCGCACCGAGGTCGACGTCCAGCAGCGTGATGCCGGAGACGGCCTCAATCGCATCCGCGATCTGCCTGATGAGCGCTTCGTCTCGCCCCTCGGAAAAGTTGGGCACGCACTCGACGATTCGTTCCATCGATCTATTCCTCTCGCCTCGACGTCGGCTGGGCCGACCGCCGTGCTCGAACGGGGCGGCCATGGACGTCATCATGCACCGGACACCCGGCTATGACAAACGCATCAAGCCTTGCCGGTAGGCTCAGCGGGCGTATGATCCTCTCGCCGAACACCACACCCGAACGGACCCGTATGACCATGATTCGAACTAGACACGACGGAATATCCATCGGTCTCCGGCGCCTGCTGCCGGTGCTGCCGATCCTTCTCTTTTTCCCGATCGCCCTCCGCGCCCAAGAGGCCGAGCCTTCGGACACCATCGAGGCGCTCGTCGATTCCCTGGCCGCAGACACGGTCGCGGTCGACACGGTTCAGGTGCAGATGGAGCAGGCGGCGGAAGACCTCGCCCGGCTGGACCTGCTCGTCGACAGCGTCGTCGCGCTGGACGATCGCACGCGCCGAGCGAGCCCGGACGAGCGGCAGGTCGCCAACGTGGTGGCCAATCAGCTGATCGACGAGATGCAGGATATCGAGGCCGACCTGTTACGGCTGATCCCTCGGCTCGAGGCCGGCGGCGAGCCGGTCGACTCGCTCAAGAACGCGCTCGGCGTGTTCCTCTCAAGGGTCGCGGGCCTTTATGAGGAGGCGATCGAGCGGTACACGGATCAAATCGATGACATGAGAGACCAGCGGGCCGCCGCGCCGACGGACAGCCTTGCCGGGCTCGAGCTTCGGGTTCGCGAGGCCAAGGCCAAGCTCGACACGATGGTCATCGAGCAGATGAAGGCGCTCGCCGACGCGGACTCCCTCGGCGTCGACACGGCCGAGCAATGGGAAGTCCTGGACCGGCACCTGAAGAACTGGGCCGAGAGCCAGGTGGGCCGGCTCCAGATCGCCATCGTCAGCCGCAACCGGCTGGACGATCAGATCAAGGAGGCCCAGAGGGCGGGTGCGGGTGAATCCGAGATCGTAGACCTGCGCGTGCGACGCCAGGCGGCCGAGCAGCGCATGCAGGGGATCGCCGCGACGATCACCGCCACGGCGGACATGCTGGCGCAACGAGGCTACGAGACCGCTCAGTACCGACAGATCGTCATCAGAGCGACCGGAGATGTCACGGCCGACATCCTGAACCCGCAGGTCTTTATCGGCCTGGCCAAGGACGTCGGCGCGGGCGTGTGGGACTGGACCAAGACCAACGGACCCAACATCCTGGTCCAGCTGCTGATCCTCATCGGAATGATCATCCTGTTCCGAACCGTCTTCCGTTTCCTCTGGTGGTTCCTCCGTCTCATCAGAGCCGTGCGCTTCTCGAACCTGATGATGGACCTGACGGGACGGATGCTTCGGCCCATCGCAACGATCGCCGGCCTCGTCGCCGGCCTCTCGGTCCTGGGAGCGAGTCCCACGACGGTCCTGGCCGGCCTCGGCGTGGCGGGCGTCATCATCGGGCTGGCGCTGCAGGACTCGATGAGCAACCTCGCCGCCGGTTTCTTCATCCTGGCCACCAAACCCTTCGACGTCGAAGACATCGTGGAAGCCGGCGGGGTGATCGGGACGGTGGAGCAGATGGGCCTGGCGAACACGACCATCCTGACCTTCGACCGCCGGCGGCTCTTCGTCCCGAACCGCAAGATCTGGGGCGAAGTGATCGAGAACCGCTCCTCCGAACCGATCCGGCGTGTCGAGGTCAAGGCCAGGATCAGCTACCGGGAGGATCTGGACGAGGCGCTCGCAGTGCTCAGGGATCTGGTCGACGTGAACGAGATGATTCTGGACGATCCGGAGCCCGCCATCTTCGTCAAGAAACTCGCGGACTCCTGGGTCGACATCGCGGTCTGGCCCTGGGTGAAGAGCGAGGACTGGCTGACGATGCTCAGAGAACTGCCGCGGCTGATCAAGCTCAGGTTCGAGGCAGAGGGCATCGAGGTTCCGTTCCCGCGAACGGAGCTGGTGGCGCGACGGAAGAGCAGCGAGCCCGGCGCCAAGCGATCGGCCGTGCGTGCTGCGAAGAGGGATGCGGACGATTCCCCGCCCCCCGTGGCTCCCCCCGGCTCGGAGCCGGCCTCGACGCAACAGGCGGAAGATCTTCAGGCCGATGCGGGCGATGATGATGCAGGCGGTGGGGATGGAGATGGAGGCGGCGATGGA
>JAUVMT010000041.1 GCA_030600085.1 Gemmatimonadales bacterium
CCACGTGCCGTAATGAGCGAAAAACCGACCCATACCGCCGGAGGGCCGAGCCATCCGTCTACCGATTCTCCTGGGTCTGGGTGCTGCCGCCTTGACCTGCTCCGCGCAGCCTCAGGTCCCGCTCTTCGATCCGGCGAACGGATCGCCCTTTCCGACCGGCGACAG
This sequence comes from Gemmatimonadales bacterium, assembly GCA_030600085.1. GTDB lineage: Bacteria > Gemmatimonadota > Gemmatimonadetes > Palauibacterales > Palauibacteraceae. Next base: position 166 of record JAUVMT010000041.1, read on the forward strand.
GCCGCAGGATGTGGTCGTCTGCGATATCGACGGGGACGAGAGCCCCGACATTCTCACCGCGAACACCGGCAGCGATGACGTGTCCGTGTGGGTGGGCGATGGCGGGGGAGGATTCCGCCCCGCAACCGCCTCGCCGGTAGGGACCGGCATCGCGAGCCACCTCATCGTCTGCGCCGACCTGACCGGCGATGGCCATCCCGATGTGGCCGTGACGAGCCACGACAGCCATGACGTCGTCATCCTGCCCGGTGATGGAGAAGGTGGGCTCGGCGCGGCAGCGAGACTCCGCATCGCCGCCTCGAGCTCCGGCGAGCCGCACAACCACGGTCTGCTCGCGGTCGACCTCGACGGCGATGGCAACCTCGATATCGTGACGACGAATCAGGAGGAGCAGAGCGTCTCGGTACTGCTCGCCGATGGAGCGGGCGGTTTCACGCCCGCGCCCGGCTCTCCGCTTCCGGTCGGACGCATGCCGTATCTACCGGCGGCGGGAGACGTCGATGGCGACGGCCGCCTCGACCTGGCGATCCCGAATGCACGCGACGGCGACGTGACGATACTGCTTGGAAAAGCCGACGGGAGCTTCAGCGTGGCGCCCGGCTCCCCTTATTCGGTCGAGAGCCGTCCGTACTTCGCCGGGTTGGCCGACCTCAACGGGGACTCCGAGCTCGATCTGGTCACGAGCCACGCTGACACGAGCCTGCTTACGATCCTGATCGGGGACGGCGCTGGAGGATTCGTTTCCGCCCCGGGATCACCGGTCGATGCGGAGAACCGTGGCTACAAGGTGCGTTTTGGCGACGTGAACCTCGACGGGCAGATCGACCTGATCACGAGCGGGGGGGCCCGGGTGGCCGTATTGCTGGGCGATGGCCAGGGGTCGTTCGCTCCGGCACCGGGCTCGCCTTTCGCCACGGGTAGCGGCTCGTGGGGCCTGGCCGTCGCGGACGTCGATTCGGACGGCGACCTGGATATCGTCACCTCGAACTCCGATGACGACAGCGCCTCGGTGCTGCTCGGCCACGGATCTGGCTGAACTCACGGGGCATGTTCCGCGAGGCCGGCTTTGCGAAGAGCGAGCTGCATCGCCTGCAGGGGCCGCCGCAATCCGTCATCGTATCGACGAAATAGGCCCGCGCCCTTCCCTTGTGCGGATGCGTCGCTCGGCGGAGGTTTCTCCTCTCGTTTGACCGCTCCTCTAACCACCTGGATGGACGATGAGAAGCATTAAGGCCCTCGGGCTTCCCGCGCTCGCCGCGGCGGCGATTCTGATCCTCGAAGCTCGGGCGGTTACGCTGGCCGCCCCGGTCGAGATGGCCACCTTGGCCGAGTTCCATGCCGCGCAGCAGGACACGACCAAGGAGAACGGCAAAGGGGAGGAGGAGAAGGGTCTCCCGCTCGAGCCGACGCGCACGCTTCGCTTCACGGCGGAGAGCGGCACCTGGATCTCTCTCGATGTGAGCCCGGACGGCTCTCAGATCGTCTTCGATCACCTCGGGGATCTCTACCTGCTGCCGATCGGAGGGGGAGCGGCCACCCGGCTCACCGAGGGGTTGTCGTTCGATGCTCAGCCCCGCTTCAGCCCGGACGGGAACCGCGTCGTCTACATCTCCGACCGGAGCGGCGCCGAGAACGTGTGGGTGATCTCGACCGATGCGGTCGACACCCTCCAGATCACCAAGGGGAACCAGAACGAGTACGCCTCGCCGGAGTGGACGCTCGACGGCGACTACATCGTGGCCTCGAAGGTGGACGGACTCTTCGGGCCCGCCAAGCTGTGGCTCTACCACGTGGACGGAGGCACGGGCACGGCGCTCATCAAGGAGCCCGACGACCTGAAGACGATGGGCGCGGCCTTCGGCCCGGACCAGCGGTACATCTGGTTCGCGGAGAGGACGGGAAACTGGCAGTACAACGCCATCTTCCCCCAGTACCAGCTCGCCGTCTACGACCGGGAGACCGGCCGGCGCACGAGGATGTCCGCGCGCTACGGCTCGGCCTTCCGCCCGGCGATCTCCCCCGACGGCCGGTGGCTGGTCTATGGGAGCCGGCTGGACGTGCACACGGGGCTGCGCATCCGGGACACGGAGTCCGGCGAGGAGCGGTGGCTCGCCTACCCGGTGCAGCGCGACGACCAGGAGTCGAGGGCCAGCCTCGACGTCCTTCCGGGCTACGCCTTCACGCCCGACTCCCGCGCCGTTGTCGTCTCCTACGGCGGACGGATCTGGCGGGTACCGGTCGACGGCGCCGAGGGGACCGAGATCCCCTTCCGGATCGAGGTCGCGCTGCCCCTCGGCCCCGCCGTCCGATTCGAGTACCGCATCGAGGACTCCCCGACGTTCACGCTGCAGCAGATTCGAGACGCGGTTCCCTCTCCCTCGGGCGACCGGCTCGCGTTCATCGCCCTGGATCATCTCTGGGTGATGGACTACCCGGACGGGGAGCCCGTCCGGCTCACGGACCACGAGGTCGGCGAGTTCCATCCCGCCTGGTCGCCTGATGGGACCTCGATCGCCTTCGTCACCTGGTCCGACGAGGAGGGCGGCCACATCTACCGCACGCGCGCCGACGGCGGCGGGACGGCGGAACGGCTGACCCGCGTCTCCGGCTACTACCGGCAGCCCGCCTGGGCCCCGGATGGGTCGAGGATCGTGGCGGTCAGGAGCGCGGCCAGGGACATGCAGGAGGCGAGAGGCTTCTTCCGCAGCGGCCTGGGCGAGGAGTTCGTCTGGATACCGGCGACGGGCGGGGATCTGCAACTTGTCGCGCCCGCCGGCAACCGATCGGCTCCCCACTTCTCGGGCTCCAGCGACCGGATCTACGCCTACAGCCCATCCGACGGGCTCGTCTCCTTCCGGTGGGACGGCACCGATGAGAAGGAGCACCTCAAGGTCACGGGGGCGAAGCTGCCGGGGGCGGAGGAGCCGATGCGCGCCTCGCTCGTGCTCCTCGCGCCCACGGGAGGAAAGGCGCTCGCTCAGGTCGTGAACGATCTGTACGTGGTCACGGTCCCGTACGTCGGCGGCGAGACGCCCACCGTCTCGGTGGCCAAGCCGGAGGCGGCGGCGTTCCCGGTGCGCAAGCTCACCGACGTCGGCGGGCAGTTCCCGGCCTGGGCGGAGGACGGCGAGACCGTCCACTGGTCGATCGGAAACGCCCACATCGTCTACGACCTCGGGCGCGCCGAGGCGTTCGAGGACAGCGTGAAGGCGGTCAAGAAGGCCGAGGCCGCCGCTGCCGCCGAGGAGGCTGAGGCGGAGGCCGAGGGCGAAGGCGCGGAAGGAGGAGATGAGGGTGAGCCCGGCGACGCTCAGGCCGAGGAGCCGGGAGAGGACGGTGAGGAGGAAGGCGAGGCAGAAGAGGAAGAGGAGCCGCGCTACGAGCCCGATGAGCGGCGGATCGAGATCACGGCGGAGCGGGACATCCCGCGGGGGACCGTCGTGCTCCGCGGCGGACGGGCGATCACCATGGTCGGCGACCAGATCATCGAGGACGCCGCGATCGTCGTCCGCGACAACCGGATCGAACAGGTCGGGCCGAGCGCCGACGTGGAGACGCCCTCGGGGGCGCGTGAGATCGATATGACCGGAACCACCATCATCCCGGGGTTCGTGGACACCCACTACCACGCGCAGTGGCTGGTCCCCGGCATCCACAACACCCGCGTCTGGCAGTATCCGGCCAACCTCGCCTACGGGGTGACGACGACCCGCGACCCCCAGACCGCCACGACCGACATCCTCACCTACAGCGATCGGGTCGAGACCGGGAACCTGATCGGCCCGCGCATCTACTCGACCGGCCCCGGCGTCTTTCTGACGGAACAGATCCGCGATCTGGATCACGCCCGCGACGTGCTCCGCCGCTACGCGGAGTACTACGACACGAAGACGTTCAAGATGTACATGTCGGGGAACAGGCAGCAGCGGCAGTGGCTGATCATGGCCGCGAAGGAGCTCGAGCTGATGCCGACGACCGAGGGCGGCCTCGACTTCCCCCTCAACCTGACCCACGCCATCGACGGCTACTCGGGACTCGAGCACTCGCTTCCGATCACCCCGATCTACGAGGACGTGGTGGAGCTGTTCGTGGAGGCCGGCATCACCCACTCCCCCACCCTGCTCGTCTCCTACGGCGGGCCGTTCGGGGAGAACTACTACTACGCGACCGAGCGCGTGCACGATGACGAGAAGCTGCGCCGCTTCACGCCGCACGCCGAGATCGACGCCAAGTCGCGCCGTCGCGGCAACAACCCGGGGCCCGGCGGCTGGTTCATGCGCGAGGAGTACGTGTTCGACAATCATGCCCGTTTCGCGAAGGACCTGATCGAAGCGGGCGGCCGGGTGGGCATCGGGAGCCACGGCCAGCTGCAGGGCGTGGGCTACCTCTGGGAGCTGTGGTCCATGCAGTCGGGAGGCATGTCGCAGCACGACGCGCTGCGGGCCGCCACGATCCTGGGCGCCGAGGCGATCGGCTTCGAGCGGGACATCGGCAGCATCGAGGATGGGAAGCTGGCCGACCTCGTCGTGTTCGGTGCCGACCCGCTGGCCGACATCCGCAACACGGCTCAGATCCGTTACGTGATGAAGAACGGCCGGCTGTACGACGGCGAGACGCTGGACGAGGTCTATCCGCGCGAGCGGCCGTTCCCGCCGTTCCGGTGGACGGATCGCGAGCCGGAGACGGCCGCAGGGATCCGCTGAGGCCCAGGCTCGGATCCGCCGAAACCCGCGCAGAGGCAGAGGGATACGAGAGGGGCGGCTCCCGCAGAAGTGGCCGCCCCTAGTCCGTCCGGGCCTGCGTACACGGCAGGCCTAGGTCTGAGGGTAGGGGCGACCAGAGGGCCGCCCCTACCGCATCGATCAGTCGCGCGCCGATTGGCCTCGGCGCGGAATCACCTAGTCGTCGTTACCCACCGGAGCGAAGTTCGCGTGCACGAGCCGCCAGGCTCCGTCTATTCGCGCGTACACTCGCGTTGACTTGGCGAGCGACGTCTCCACGCCGCCATCCTGCTCAACGAGACCGATATAGTTGTAGCTCAGAATCGCCACATCACCGTATACCTGGACTCTCGGATTGGCCATCTCTGCGGCTATGGTTCGGGCTGGGTCAGCCGAGAAGGCGTCGTTGATCCGCATGTTCACGTCCTTGCCGTCAACCCGCGTCGGAAACTCGGGGCTGAATACCGAGTATTCGTCCGCCACGTCTTTCATGACGGTGGCTGCGGGCTGATTCGCCATTTCCGCCGCCCACTGGGCCTTGGCGAGTGCGATCACTTCAGCCGCGACCTGTTCATCGGTTTGAGCGATCGCTTTTCCGCTCGCCAGGATCAACAACAGACCTGCCAATAGAGGTGCTATTCGTCGCATCGGAGCCATCCTTTGGATGAGTGGTATGCGAAGGGCGGCCCCCGAAGGAACCGCCCCTCAGATCGCTAGCGCGCTCGGCTATCTCGCGGACGAGCCGGCTGCGACTACTGCCCGTCGCCTTCCTCTGAGTCGTCGCCGGCGCTCGGTCCCAACACGTAGAACCCGTCCCGGTGATGCGGGCAGGCTTCACCGAACGCGCTGGGCCCGTCGCCGAAACGCTCCTCGAGCCGCTGGCCCGATTCCTCGACCGCCGCAATGATGGACTCGATGCTCGCGCCGATCGTGTAGATGCCGACGTTGTACTCGCTGGCCCAGGCATGCACGAAGTACCCGTGGCTCTCCACCATGCCCTCGGCGATGAGCTCGTCCCAAACCGGGATGTTCTGCGCCTCCACCTCTTCCATGGCTTCGCCGAGCTTGTTGAAGTCACACATGTAGAACGAAAGGCGTAGAGATGGTGGCTGATCCTCTTCCTCCTGGGCCAAAGCGGTCCCGGGGATGGCCAGCGCGGCAAACAGGGGGATGAGCAGGATGCGTCTCATGGGGGCCTCCGCGTGAGGTGGAAAGAAAGAAACGAGCGGTAAGATGCGCACCCCGGCATCCCGGTGGGAAGGGTGAGCGCGGCAAACAAGCTCGACAGATCGGAGTCCTCAGCGCGAATTCGTGCCCGAACACACACCGAAGACGCTCCCGATCGACTCGTAAGGTTGGCAGCCCTGGGTGCATCTAATCCCCTGCCGGTAGCTGTTGGCAGCAAATAGCTCGCAGGGAGGCCGAGGTGCATACCCGATCGCCGCTGTACAGCAGTAGAGGTGTCGGCAGTAAGAAGAGCCACGATTCATCCAGGCGGGCCCGGCTGGTGCCTCGCGTCGTGGCTCGGTGTCGCGGCAGGATCTCCGACGAACGGGGGGCTATCCTCGTGTTCGTCGCCGTATCGCTCGTCGGAATCCTCGGCTTCAGCGGTTTGGCGATCGACCTCGGGCGCGGCTACGTGACGAAGATTCGTCTCTCTCGGGCGGTCGACGCCGCCGCCATCGAGGCGGCATCGAACATTCGGCTCGGCCAAACGAAGGCCGAGGAAACGGGCCGGGCGCTTGCCGCGCTCAACGGCATCGTTGACGGTGTCGATGGGATCTCGCTCTCTCTCTCCTTCGACACCAACCTCTTCGGCGAGACGACGGTGACGGTGAGAGCGAGTCAGTCGATGACCACGACCTTCGCCAAGGTTCTCGGCCAGGATAAGCTCGATCTGTCGACGGAGGCAGTCGCGGCGGTGCCACCGGTGGACATGATCTTAGTGCTGGACCAGTCCGGCTCGCTGGGGGCTCAGGGCGTGTGGGATGCTCTGCAGACGGCCGCGAATCAGTTCGTCACTCACTTCGATGACTCACTCGACCAGATCGGGCTCGTCCACTATCAGGTCCGGGCGGATGACGCCTTCGAGATCGACGGCCTCTTCACCACGTCGATCACGAGCGCGATCGACAACATGAGCTCGGCCGGCGACACGAACACGGGCGAAGGCCTGCGGCTCGCCCGAAAGCAGATGAAGTCGAAGGTCATCCGGGAGCGCTCAGCCAAGATCGTGGTCTTCTTCACCGACGGGCGGCCCACCGCCTTTCGGGACGAGATCAACGGGATAGACCGCGTGATTGCCGTTCGGAAGATTATCACGGGAAACGTACGCGGCCTCTTCAACAACCCCGAATCCCTGCCGATGTCCACAGTAGCGACGCCCGACGATTGCGCCGGGGTGCCCACCTGTTACGGATGGACGGAGGCAACGGTCCGCGAGGAGGCTCGACAGAGGGGTCTCCACTGGGCGGACAAGATCCGGAGCGAGGGCACCGTGCTCTATACGATTGGATTGGGAAACCCGTCCGCCACGGACCCGATCGAGACGCCGGACGTGGGCTACCTGGAGCTACTGGCCAACGTGGGCGGAATCGTGGACGCCGATCAACCGCGCGGTCGCTCCTACTTCGCGCCGTCGGCTGCCCAGCTGGAGGACGTGTTCAGACAGGTGGCGCTCGATCTCGTGGTTCGACTCGCCAAGTAGGGGCTGTGGAGAGGGTAGCCAGCGCCGAATCGCGGCTCAGGCCGCGGCCGGCGCTCTCGCGATCGCGTGCCTGAGAACCAGGTATCCCCACACGCCTGAGATCAACGAACCGGCGATGATCCCGATCTTCGCTTCGTCCACCAGGATCCCCTTGAAGGCCAGCTCGCTGATGAATAGCGACATCGTGAAGCCGACGCCGGCCACGCAGCTCACGCCGTAGATCATCGGCCAGGTCACCCCTTCGGGCCGGGAGCCCCGCCCGCTCTTGACGATCAGCCATGTGAACAGCGTGACGCCGATCTGCTTCCCCAGGACCAGTCCCAGAATCACGCCGAGGGTGACCGGGTCAACCAGCAGGGCAAGCCGATCCTGGCCCAGCACGATTCCCGCGTTGAACAGCGCGAAGAGCGGTAGGATGATAAATGACACGATCCTGTGCAGGGCGTGCTCCAGCGCGATGCCGGATGGGATCATGTCACCGATGGTGTGCTGCAGGTCATCCAGCCATTCCAGCTGCGCCGGTTCCAGCAGCATGCTCTCACGGGAGATCCCGTCCTCCTTGACCTCCTCCAGATCGCGTCCCGCCCGGCGCATGCGCTCGAAGAACTCACGCGGCTCGATGCGCGCCCGGATCGGGACCGCGAACGCGACGAGGATGCCGGCCACCGTCGCATGAACCCCGGAGGCGAAGACCCCGACCCACACTCCAAGCCCCAGCAGGATGTAGATGAGGGGTACACGCAGGTGGGCGCGGTTCGCCGCGACGAGGAGGAGGAAGAGCACCACGGCCACCCCGAGCGCAACGAGGTTCACCTTCTCCGTATAGACGAGGGCGATCACGAACACGGCCCCGATGTCGTCGGCGATCGCTATGGCCGTCATAAACACCTTCAGGCTCGTCGGAACCCGGCTCCCGAGGAGCGCGAGGATGCCGAGCGCGAAGGCGATGTCCGTTGCCATCGGCACGCCCCATCCGCGGGACGCCTCGGTGCCGACGGTGAAGGCGAGGTAGATGGCGGCCGGGATGAGCATCCCGCCGACGGCCGCCGCCACGGGCACGCTTGCCAGCCGCAGGGACGAGATGTGGCCGACCAGGATCTCCCGTTTGATCTCCAGGCCCACGACGAAGAAGAACAGCACCATGAGGCCGTCGCTGACCCAATGCTGGAGCGAGAGCTGAAACGTGGCGTCTCCCCACGAGACGCCGATGGAGGTGTGCTGAAGGTCGAAGTACGAGGCGGCCCAGGGGGAGTTCGCCCATGCGAGAGCGAGCACCGTGGCGACCACGAGCACGATGGCCCCGGACACCTCGGAGCGGAAGAAACGCTGGAACATCCCAGCATCGTGGAGCTCGGCGCCGGCGTTCACCGAATTACTCGTCGTTCGATGGAGCGTCGGTGCCGCGACTCCGGCTGGAGAGACCCATGAGGAGAGCGGCGGGAACGAGAACGATATATCCGAGAACCAACAGCAGCGGTGCCGCGGTGACGGAGCCGCGGCTGAGAAGCAGGTATCCGGCGATGATCGCCGCCAGCGCCGCCCCGAACAGCGCGTAGTTGATCGGCGCGAACGCGAACCCGGTGGGGCCGCGGTCTTTACGTTCTTCAGGCATGGCGGGGACGATAGACGACCGGAATGACGGCGTCAAACACCGGGAACAGCGCCGCTGGCGTCGCCGCGGGGCGGGCGAACCGAAACGCTCGCCGGTTCCTCATGACCCTTGTTTCCACTCGTCGGCGTCGGGCGGGATCCAGTCGATGATCTCCATTGGCAGCCCGGCGGCCGCGCTCTCCATCTCCTCCCGGCGCATGCGATCCAACTTGGCGCGGTCCCGGCGCCGGCGGCGCGAGCCGACCCAGAGCACGAGGAGCGTGATCGCAATCCAGAATAGCGCCGCACGCGACAGGACGTACAGCGTGCCGTAGCGGCTCGACACGGTCCGTTTCCATCGAGTCTCGAACTGGTCCGCGGTCAAGCCGTAGACGGTGCGCAAGGTCTCGTCGAACGAGCTCCCCTCGGCCAATCCGTCGAAGAGCGCCCGCAGACCGGGCTCGCCGCCCGACTCCAGCAGCTGTTCCACCGCCGTGTACGACAGCAGGTAGGCCTCCGCGGCGCCGTCCCGGTGGCTCGGAAAGCGAAGCGAGAGATCCGACAGGCTGGTGTGTCCACGCAGGAAGGCCAGCCGAACCGCCCAGCCCTCCTCCCATCCCCATTCACCGGATGCGAGCTGGGCGTAGCCCTCGTTCAGCCACCGGGGAGCACGGCCGTTTGTGGCGCGGTGGAGAGCCAGGTGCGCGAGCTCGTGGCGAAGGACGCGCCGCACCGGCGCCAGCGCGCCGACCGCCTCCCCGGCCCGCACGACCACCAGGCCTCGCTCCGGCCACGCCGCTCCCGCCACCCAGTCGGCGCCCGGCGCAGAGGGATCGGCGCATGCGAGGTCGCGTGCGAGGCGGATCGTGCTTCCTCTTAGCGCCACCTCGGTCTCGCCGATCGCCGGCATCGGAGCCCGGGTTCGGGGATCGTCGGCCAGTGTCCGCGCCATCCGCTCCAGGCCCGGATCCGCCTCCCAGATCAACCCGTTCGTCTCGAAGCGCTCGACCTCCTCCGGGCAGTCGAGGCCTTCCTGCGGAGCCGCTTGGAGCGCCGCGAAGCTGAGCAGACCGAGGAGCACGACCCAGCCGAGGCGGAAGCGACGGAGCGGCATCACGGCCGGCTCGCCCATTGCGCAGCACCGCGCAGCGGCTCGGGCAGGGGGGAGGTGAAGTCCATCCGCTCCCCCGTTCGCGGGTGGCGGAAGACGAGGCGAGCGGCGTGGAGAAACATCCTGCCGCAGCGGCGAGCGAACTCTTCGGCCCAGTGGCCTCCGGCCCCGACGAAACCGCGCTCCCAGCGCGGAGCGTAGATCGGGTCGCCGACGACGGGGTGCCCGAGCGCGCGCAGGTGCACACGCACCTGGTGCGTGCGGCCGGTCTCCAACCGAACGCCCAGGTACTCGGCCGAGGGCCACCGCTCGAGCCGCCGGTAGTGGGTGACGGCGTGACGCCCACCCTCGACGACGGCCATCCGCTTCCGGGCCCGGGGATCCCTCGCAATCGGCAGGTCGATCGTTCCCTCCCCCTCCGGCAGTTTCCCCCAGGCAGCCGCCAGGTACCCTCGACGCACGCGTCGTCGCGCGATCGCGTCGGAGAGCTCGCGATGGGCCTCGTCCGTCCTGGCCACGACGAGCAGGCCGCTCGTGTCGCGATCCAACCTGTGAATGATGCCGGGCCGAAGCGGAGCGCCGATGGAGGACAGATCTCCCAGACGGTGCAGAAGCGCGTTGACGAGCGTGCCGCTCGGGTGGCCGGGAGCCGGATGTACGACCATCCCGGCCGGCTTCTCGACGACCGCCAGGTCGTCGTCTTCGTAGCGGATCTCCATGGGGATCTCCTCCGGCCCAACCGCGATCGGCGTCTTCGGAGGAAGCGCGACGGTCACGGTCTCGCCGGGAGTGACAGCCCGGCTCTTGGCTACCGCCTTGCCATCCACCTCGACGAGGCCCTCGGCGATGAGGGCGGCGACCCGACTGCGGCTGATGTCGAGGCGCTCCGCCAGGTGACGGTCGAGCCGGGAGTGCGGCTCTTCGATCTGGAAGGTGACGACTTCGGGAAGGCCGGCCTCAGGACTCTCCGACGCTCGCTCCTTCGGGGGCACGCCGCGCGGAAGATCTCTCACGTCCCTCCTCCAGCAGGAACGAGACGAGAAGCAGGATCGCGCCGACCGTCACCGCGGAGTCGGCCACGTTGAACACCCACCAGCGATGGCTCCCGATGCCGACGTCCAGGAAATCGACCACGCCGCGCTCGTAGCGCAGGCGATCGATGATGTTGCCGATCGCTCCGGACCCGACGAGCGCTACCGCGAGAAGCCGGAGGCGGTCGGTCGCCGGAGTCGACCGGTAGATCGCGGCGAGAACGCCGAGCGCCACGACCGAGAGCACGAGGAAGAAGATCCGGGAATGCTCTCCGATGTTGATGCCGAAAGCGGCGCCTGGATTGTGGGTGTAGGTGAGCCGCACGAAGTCTCCGATGACGGAGATCGTCTCGTGATAGCTCATGTTGTTGACGATCCACCATTTGGTGGCCAGATCGAGCGTAACGACGACTGTCAGAACCAGAAGCGCCAGGGCGGGCTTGCTGAGTCCCTTGCGAGCTGAACCCTCCTCGCTCAGCGCTTCCGCCGTCTCGGTCCCGTCAGAGCGGGACACCGCTCTCCTCGCGCTCCTTGCACGTGATGCAGAGGCGCGTGTGCGGAAGGGCATCGAGGCGCTCCCAGCCGATCTCGTCTCCACACTCCTCGCAGCTGCCAAACCCCTTCGGGTCCCGATACAGGCGGCGGAGTGCCTCGTCGATATGGTAGAGGAAGCGACCCTCTTTGCTCGCGAACAGGAAGGCCTTCTCTCGCTCCATCGCGTCGGTGCCCTGATCGGCCATATGGAAGCTGTAGGCCGACAGGTCGCCATCGGAGCCTTGGGGGGTCTCCGAGAACGACTCGTCGTAGTGGCCGAGCTCTTTGAGAGCGCGCGCCCGCTCCTTGAGCAGCCGATCCTCGAAGTGCTTGAGTTCTGTTTTCTTCATCGTTGCCGTCTTAGTATCTGTCGGACGCAACATCCGCCGCGCCACCCATGTTCTTCCACTCGATCCGCCTGGCGGAACGACCTTTCTACCGCGCTCGGCTCAATCCGATCCGTACGGTGTGTCCGTCGAGTTCGCTATCGCGCCACTCCTCGCTTCCCCCGTCACCCTCGCCGCCGATCTGCACGCCCACGGCGAGTGTTTCGCCGGCAATATAATCGCGGTGCTGGTGCGCAGCGCTCTCGACCTCCTCGCTGCTTCGGATCCCGAGCTCGATCCGATCGGACACTTCCAGCCCCGAGTCCCGTCGAAGTCGTTGTACCCGGTTCACCAGCTCGCGGGCGATGCCCTCTGCCACGAGCCCCTCGTCGAGCGTCCGGTCCAGCCCGACCAGATAGCCGTCGGCGCTCTTCACGACGAGCTCTCCCGACGCGACCTCTGTGATCGACACCTCATCGGGTGCGATCGCGATGCCTTCGCCGTCCAGCTCCAGCTCGATGGGATCACCGGCTCGGAGACGGCGGGCCTGCTCCGGCTCGAGGTTCTGAACGAGCCGCGCTACCTCGGGGGTAGACGCCCCGAACCGCGGGCCCAGTCGGCCGAAGTCGGGTTTCACGACAAGCCGCACAATATCATCGGTGTCGGAAAGAAACTCAACCCGTTTGACGTTCAATTCCTGGGCGAGAAGCTCCAGCACGGCCTGCGACGGCCGGCGCCCTCCGGGCACGACCGCTCTCAG
>JAUVMT010000005.1 GCA_030600085.1 Gemmatimonadales bacterium
AAGGCGCGGTTATAGGTGACCCTCAGGTTCTGCTCCGGCGTCGGCTTGAACATGAAAGCCGCGCGGGGTGACCACACGACCGGACTGACGACGTCGTTGTAATCGGCCCGGAGGGCGAGCACCAGCTCGAACTTCTGGCTGAGCGCCGTCTGCGACTGTACGAACCCTCCCACCTGCAAGATGTTGTCATTATCCTCGTTCGCCCCGTTGATCGTGCCCTCGGTTCTCGGAGTCGTCTTCAGGAAGTCCACCCCGTACGTGAAGGACTGTCGGTCGCCGAGAAGGCTGGTGTTCTGCAGCTGGGTGGCGAAGACGTTCGACTTGTCGACGATCGACTCCCCCGACCGCAGGAGATAGGTGTCGCCCGCGTTGCTCCGGTTGAAGTAGACGTTGGCGAACAGACCCTTCCAGTTCAGGCGCGTCTGGACGTAGTCATAGGACCAGTTGTCAATCTGGCCGGCTCCGATCCCGGTCAGGTCGATGCTCGTGCCCGAGGTCGTGTGCCCGTAGGAGAAGATCACGCTCGTCTCGTCGTTAGGCCTCCAGTCCGCCCTCAGGTCGACGCTCCAGTTGTTCAGCGTCGAATCCCGGACGCCGACGCGAGAGAGGTCCTCCGCCGTCACGGTCGGCGGGAAGAGCAGGCAGGCCTGACTGCTCGGATCGGCGAGACACGCCTGGGCGGCCTGCTGCAGCTGGAACTCTTCCGGATCTACGAAAATGAAGTCCGTGCCTCCCAGGAACTGCCCCGAGACCTTGATGCCGAACTTGTCGCTCGTCTTGAAGGCGAGGCGACCCTGCGTCTGGAACAAGCCCTTGGTGTTGTCGGGAACGGTGACCGGACCGGCCCCGGACTCCTTCTGGTTCCTGGCGCCGCCCGCTACGGAGAACACGAAGCCCGGATCGTCGATCGGCGACGTCGTGATCTGGTGGACCACGCCGTTGGCCGTGTTCGGGCCGTAGACCGCCGAGGCCGGACCGAGTACCACCTCGATCCGCCCGATATCCGTCGGCACGGTCGGGTTGAGGTGCGAGATGTTCGCCCGGAGAGATGGCACGCGGGCGATGCGGTAGTCCGTCAGGTACATGACCGCGCCCGAGAAGATGTTGTTGAATCCCCTCGTCACGAAGTAGTTGCCCTGAACGCCCGTGGTGATGACGTCCACCCCGCTCACGTTGTCGATGAAGTCGGTGGTGCTGAGCGCCGCCTTGGACTTGATCTGTATCTCGTCGACGACGTGGATCGATGCCGGCGCCTCGAGCAGCTTCTCCTGTACGCCTCTCTGGACGGTCGCCGTAATCGGGTTCATGCTGAACAGCTGCTCGGTCAGGTCGATCGTCAGGCTCGTGACCTGACCCGCCGTCACGACCACGCCCGGCTCGTTGTGCGTGCGCCAGCCCGCGCTGTTGAAGCGGACCGTATAGGTGCCGGCCGTGATCTCCGTAAACCTGAACGTTCCGGTCTGACCGGAGAGGCCGCCCGTAATCGTCGTGCCGGCGGCATCGAGCACGGTGATCTCCACGGCGGCCAAGGTCGCGCCGGTCCCTTCATCCCTGACCGTCCCCCGGATGGCCCCGCCCTGGGCCAGAGCCGTCGTCGGGATCAGCGGGATTAGCAGGAGCGTGAGTAGAGTGAGAAGCCTGAATGGGAGCCGGCGGTGAGAAGGGGGTCGGCGGAGAAACATGGTCCGGCGACAGGAGCGACCGTTACGAACACCCTCAGCGTCCATCGCGCGCCTCGCTCGTGCGGGTTAGGAAGATGGTGGCCGTCGGGAATCCGCCTAGGCGGCACCGCAGGACGTCTGGCAGCAGACGGCCTGGGGGAACCGGCAGCGCGGACCGGTAAACTTAAGAGCTAAGGGAGGATCTGGGCAACGAGCGGTAAGAGCCGGCTCGTTGGGCTGAAGAAAACTCGGAGCAAAAAAAGCCCGGCGACTCGGCCGGGCTCGTTCTAGGAATCCGCTATCTCCCGTCCGCCTCGCGGCGGGGGGGCCAGACCTCAAGAGGCCGCTTTGGACATCTCCTGCTCGTGGAGCGCGTCGATCATCTTCTGGGCGCTCTCCTCCATGTCGATCACCAGCCTATCAACCCGCGTCACGAAGTAGTTATGCGCGACGTTGATCGGAATCGCGATCGCCAGGCCGGTAGCCGTCGTGATGAGGGCGACCTTAATGCCGCCGGCCACCAGCGTGGCTTCCACCTCGCCCGCGATCTCGATCGCCTGGAAGGCCTGGATCATCCCGATCACGGTCCCCAGGAAACCGAGGAGCGGCGCCACGTTCGACAGCGTCGCGAGCCATACGAGGCCTTTCTCGAGCTCGGCGATCTGGATCGCACCCGCGTTCTCGATCGCCTGGATGACCCGTTCCGTACCCTCCTCGTGCCGGCGCAGACCTGCCTCGAGGATGGCGGCAGCAGGGGCCTTGGAGTCTTCGCAGCGCGCGAGGGCCTCGCGGAGCCGGCCGTGGGCGATCAACCCGTCGACATCCGACAGAAGGACGCGAGTTCGGGACGACTTCACCTGGAGATCGTAGAACTTCCAGATGATGATCAAGGCACCTACGGCCATGCAGAAGCCGAGGGGCCACATCATGAAGCCGCCAGCCGCCCAGATCTCGCCCAGGTTGAACTCCTGCCCTTCGCCCAGTCGGGGCGTGGCTTCTTGTACCAGCCACAAGGCTGTCGCGATAAAGCTGTTCAAAATAACCTCCAGCCGCCTTGACTACGGCGCGTCATGCAGAGCCGAACGACCCGTCCAAAGACAGGCGGCGCAAGCTAAGAGAGCCTCGCGGAGGCTGTCAAGTCACGCCGAAGCGGCCCCGAGTCGGCGAGCAGGGGCTGGTTCGGCGGCGGTACTCCGCCCAGCGAAGCGGGTCCGCGCAGCGCCTCCGAGCGGGCATCGCGTCAGGTTTTGATGCAGCGAACCCATCGGCCAGGCGATCGCTCCTCCAGCAGGGGAAGGGCGAGGGAGCACTCCTCGTCCCGCGCCGGGTGCCGGCAGCGACCGAAGTACGCGCAGCCCGTCGCTCGCTTGGGAGGATCCGCACCTTCCCGCAGCTCGGTCGCTCTCGGCTTCTCCGAAGGCGGCCGCGGTCGGGGCACCGCCGCGAGAAGCGAGCGCGTGTAGGGGTGCAGCGGCTGGTGATAGAGGGTGTCTGCATCCGACGCCTCTACGATCCGTCCCGCGTACATCACGGCGACCCGGTCGGCAACCTGTCGAACAACCGCCAGGTCGTGCGCGATGAAGAGATAGGAGAGACCGAGCCGCTCCTGCAGATCCGCCAGCAGGTTCAGAACCTGTGCCTGGATCGAGACGTCCAGGGCGGACACCGGCTCGTCCGCCACGATGACGTCGGGCTCGACCGCCAGGGCTCGGGCGATCCCGATCCGCTGCCGCTGGCCGCCGGAGAACTCGTGCGGGTATCGCTCCGCCGCCTCCGGGCCGAGCCCCACGAGGCCGAGAAGCTCGGTGATGCGTCGCCCCCGTTCCTCGCCGGCCGCGAGTGCGTGGACGGACAGAACTTCGCCCAGCATGCCGCCGACCGTCATCCGGGGGTTCAGGGATCCGAACGGATCCTGAAAGACGAGCTGAACCCTGCGCCGAAACTCCAGAAGTTCGGTGCGCGACATGGATCCGAGGTCGCGTCCCCGGTAGCGGACCGTCCCCGAGGTCGGCGGCTCGAGACCCATCAGCAGCCTGGCCGTCGTGCTCTTTCCGCAGCCGGATTCGCCGACGAGCGCCAGGGTCTCGCCTCTCAGGATCCGGAGGGAGACATCCTCCACGGCTGCCGTTATCCGTTCCGCTCCCCAAGGACCGCGCGAAGCGTAATGCCGAGCGAGCCCTTCCGCCTCCAGGAGAACCCCTCCGTTCCCCTCGGACGCGGCGCGGCCGCCCACGGGCTCGTCGATCACGATTCGCCAACCTCTTCCCGCCGACCATCCGGCGACCCCGGCCCGAAGCCGGAGCCGCTTCTCCGCCGCTCAGGCTCGTCAACCAGCCAACAGCGGGCGGCGCTCTGCTCGGCGCGGCCGCTCCGCAGGAGATCGGGAACGTCCCGGCAACGGCTCCAGGCGTATGGACAGCGGGGCTTGAACCGGCAGCCGGTCGGCCACGCGGTCGCGCGCGGCACGTTGCCGGGGATCTCGGCGAGCCGCTCTCGCCGCTCCTCAAGATCCGGGACGGCCTGCAGCAAGCCCTCGGTGTACGGGTGCTCCGGAGCACGGAAGAGCGCTTCCACGGACGCCTCCTCTACGATCTGGCCGGCGTACATGACCAGCACCCTGTCGGCCACCTGAGCGACGACCCCGAGATCGTGGGTGATCAGCAGAACCGCCGTTCCCAGCTCCGTCTGCAGAGAGGCCAGCAACTCAAGTATCTGACTCTGTACCGTCACGTCCAGCGCCGTCGTGGGCTCGTCGGCGATCAGGAGCGACGGCCTCGTCGAGAGGGCCATGGCGATCATCACCCGCTGCCTCATCCCGCCGGACAGCTGGTGCGGATAGTAGCCGTATCGGTGTTCGGGATCGGGGATTCCGACTCGATCCAGCCATTCGATCGCCACGCGTTTGGCGGCGGCCGGCCCACGCTCGCCCGGACCGGTCGACATGGCCTCGTGCTCACGGATAGCCTCGGAGACCTGCTGGCCGATCGTGAAGACCGGGTTCAAGCTGGTCATCGGTTCCTGGAAGATCATCGAGATCTCCCCACCCCGGACCTCGCGGAGCCTGGACTCGGCGGCCGAAGTGAGCTCCTCTCCGCGGAGCTGCACGCTCGAGCCTGCGAGCAGGCGGCCCGGAGGCTCGGGCAGAAGTCGAAGGATCGACAGGGCCGTCACGGACTTTCCACAGCCGGACTCGCCGACCAGGGCTACCGTCTCGCCCTCCAGCACCTCGAACGAGATCCCGTCCACGGCTCGGGCCTCGCCTCGATCGGTGGCGAAGTACGTCCGCAGATCCCGAACCTGGAGCAACGGCGAAGTCATTAAGAGACCCTCCTCGGATCGAGGGCATCGCGCAGCCCATCTCCAACCAGGTTGAAGGCCATCACCGTGAAGACGATCGCCAGCCCCGGGAAGGTCGTGATCCACCAGGCATCCAGCATCGCATCGCGGCCGGACGCGACCATGTTCCCCCAACTGGCCGTCGGCGGCTGCACGCCGAGGCCGAGGAAGCTCAGCGCGGCCTCCGCCAGGATGGTGTTTCCGATGCCGAGGGTGGCCGCGACGATCACCGGCGTGAGGACGTTGGGCAGAACGTGCCGCGCCAGGATGCGGGTACGACCGAACCCGAGCACCCGAGCTGCCGTGACGAACTCCATCTCCCGAACCGTGAGCACCTGCCCACGGACGATCCGGGATACCCCCATCCATCCCGTGAGTCCGAGGACCAGCGTCACGAGCGCGATCGACGGCTCGAAGAGGGCGACGAGCACGACGAGCAGCACCAGACGCGGGAAGCTGAGCACCAGATCGACTCCCCGCATGAGCACGGTGTCGAGTCGGCCGCCGAAGAAGCCGGCGATAGCTCCGATCGCGGTCCCCAGCGTGATCGCGATCAGGATGGCCAGGAAGCCGATCGATAGGCTGATGCGGGCTCCGTACAGCACACGGCTGAAGATGTCGCGCCCGAAGCGGTCCGTACCCATCGGGTGCGAGACCGAAGGCGCCTGATACCGGGTGGCCACAATGTCGGTCTGCGCATCCGGGTCGTAGGGGGCAAGTGCCGGAGCCAGGAGGGCAGTCCCGGTCAGGAGCACGATCAACGCGAGACCCAGAATCGCCTGCCGATGCCTACTGAAGCGTCGCCAGGTCTCACGACCCCTCTCTCTCCGCGCTCGGCTCAACACCGTACTCAGTCCGTCCGGATGCGAGGGTCGATCACGGCGTACAGAAGGTCGGCCAGGAGGTTGGCTCCAAGCACGAGGACGCCGAACAGGAAGCTGGCGGCCATGACGACCGGGTAGTCTCGGGCGAGGATCGCGTTGTAAAGGGCGCGGCCCATCCCCGGCCAGGAGAAGACCACTTCGATGACGACCGAGCCGCCGAACAGAAGGGGTAGGTAGAGGCCCAGCAGGCTCACGATCGGGATCAGCGCGTTTCGCAGGGCATGCTTGAGGATGACGCGCCGCTCCGAGAGACCCTTGGCCCGCGCGGTTCTGATGTAGTCCTGACTGATCACCTCGAGCAGTGACCCTCGCATGTAGCGTGCGACGCCCGCGGCCGATGCGATTCCGAGGGCGAAGGAGGGCAGCACGAGGTGACGCAGCCTGTCCACGATGCGCTCGATGGGTCCCATGAACTCGTAGTCGATCGAAGTCACGCCAGAGATCGGCAGGCGGAGAAACTCGGGCATGGCCGGCGATGAGAAGGCCAGGATCAGCATCAGGCCGAGCCAGAAACCCGGCATCGAGTACACGAAGAGCGAGACGAACGTCGTGACGTTGTCGAGGGCGGAGTACTGCCTGACCGCCTGCACCGCCCCGACCGCGCAGCCGACCAGAAAGATCAGGACGAGCGAGACGGCGCTGAGCAGCAGCGTGTTGGGAAGGGCGTCCCGTATGACGTCCGCCACGGGCCGGTGCTGGCTGAACGAGTAGCCGAAGTCACCCGTGAAGAAGGAACGCAGCCATCGCAGGTACTGCTCGTGCAGCGGCCGGTCCAGCCCGAGGTTCTCGCGCATCCGATCGATGATCTCGGGACTGACGTTCGGGTTGAAGTACGCGGTGGCCGGGTCGCCGGGCGCCAGGTGGAGAAGCAGGAAGATGAACGTGACGATGCCGATGAGGATCGGTACCGCTTCGAGAAGGCGTCGAACGGCGTAGCGGATCAAGGCTGGAAGAGCCACCACGAGCGGACGTCCGCGAGCTCCCCACGGAAGTCCGGACTCGCGCCCTGCAACCGGCGGCGCAGCGCGTCGGCCCGCTTCTCCACGTACAGGAAGGTGAACGGCTGGTCGGCGGCGAGCATCGCATCGTACCGCCGAATAAGCCTCTCCTGAGCCGAGCGGTCCGTGGCCTCCGGAATCGAGTCCATCACCGCGTCCAGCTCCGGATTGCAGTAGCTGGTGAACTGGAGCGGCTTCCCGATCCGGTCACAGGCCCACTGGTCACGCTCGTCCAGCACCAGACCCTGTGTCCAGCTGAGGAGGAAGGCGTCGAAGCGCCGCTCCGGGCTCGTCACGTCCGCGATCACGCTCTGATGCTCGCGGATGCGCGGCCGGGCCTCGACGCCGACCTGCGCCAGGTAGCGCTGCACGAGCTCGGCGATGGATCCTCTCTCTCGACTCTCGTTGGTGGAGATGTCGAAGCTGAACCGAACCCCGTCCCGCTCCCTGACGCCGTCTCCATCCGCATCCCGCCACCCGGCGCTCTCGAGGATCGCGGCCGCGGAGTCGGGCGCATGTGCGAGGGGCCGCAGGGCGGAATCGTACGCCCAGTGCCAGGCGCCGACCGGACCCGCGGCGGGAGTGGCGAGGCCGTGCCTCACGACCTCCACGATCTCCGAGCGGTCGATCGCCATGGTCAGGGCCCGTCTGACGCTCGCGCTCTCGAAGAACGGCCGCACCGAGTTCCAAGCGATGAAGGAGTAGTTCGGGAACGGATAGGCCACGAGCCTGAGATCGGGATCCGCCTCGATTCGGTCCACGAAGACGGGAGCGACCCGCACGTACATGTCCACGCCCCCGCTCCGAAGCTCCGCGAAGAGAGTCGTCTCGTTCGGCACGACCCGGTAGACGAGACGGTCCAGGTAAGGCCGCCCCCCCAGCTCAGCGGGGAAATCGGGATTCGCTTCGAAGATCCAGCGGTTCGCGGGCAGATGCTCCACGAAGCGGAACGGGCCGTTGCCGACCGGCTCGCTGGTGCCGAACGGGTGCGTGGCCAGATCCTCCGGAGCCGTGCCCTCCAGGATGTGCCTGGGCATGATCGGGAGCGCCGTCCACCCGTGAAGGAAATCGGCGTGTGGCCGAAGCGTGAAGCGGACCGTGTGCGGGCCGAGTATCTCGACCGATTCCCACGCGTCGAAAGAGGAGCGGTTCGGGTAGGGGACCGCCGGATCCTTCACCCGGTCGAAGGTGAACGCGACGTCGTGGGCCGTGGTGGGCGTGCCGTCATGCCAGTAGACGTCGTCGCGCAGCTCGAAGACGACTTCGTTGCTGTCCGGACCGACCGTCCATGAGCGCGCCAGATATGGCTCGGGCCGCAGGGCGTCGTCGTAGCGGAGAAGCGTCATGAACAGCACATACGCCTGGAACTGGTCGGTCATGTAGTCCCGGGAGAAGAACGCGTTCATCGTCTGGATCTCGCCCAGGCCCGCGACCACCGCGGTGCCTCCGTAGCGTTCCGCCGCCGGCACCGCCCCCGGATCCGGTCCCTCCACGGGAGGCTCTCCGGCGCAGCCTCCCGCCACCAGCGCAGCCGCTACCACCGAGGAATGCCGACACCACCTCACGGCGCCTCCTCCCGCTCAGTCGAGGCCCAGCGCCAACGCGGCAGGGTCACCAGCTCCCCGCGAGCGTCCATCCGAACGCCCTCGAGGCCGGCACGCACACCGGCGAGATCCTCGTTCCAGAACAGGAACGTGATCGGCTGTTCACGCTGGAGAATCCGGGCGAACTCCGTCCACACCGCACGCGCCTCCGATTCCTCGGCCAGGGTGACGCCGAGGTCCATGAGGCTGTCCGTCACCGGGTTGGCGTAGGAGCTCCTGTTGGCACTGCCCTCGCGCGCGGCCTGCGAGCTGTGGAAGAGAGGCCGGGGATCGACCCGAAAGTTGTCCAGCACCCAGTTCGTGAGGACGGCGTCGAAGTCGCGCGCGCGATGGCGGCCCAGAACCGTCTGCCACTCCAGCAGCTGCGGTTGGACGAGAACGCCTACTCGAGCCAGCTGCGCCTGGACGATCTGCGCCACATCGGCCAGCACGGGACTCGTGGCCACCGAGAGCAGCGTAAACTCGAGCGGCGTCCCGTCGCGCTCGCGGCCGCCGTCCCCGTCGGAATCGCGCCATCCCAGCGCCTCCAGGATCGCGGCCGCCGAGTCCGGCGCGTAGGGAAGCGGCTCTAGTCCCGGGGAGAGCGGATGCCAGGGCGGGATGGGACCGCTCGCAGGGGTCCCGCGACCGCCCAAGACAGCCTCCAGGAGCTCTCGCCTGTCGATCGCGAGGGCGAGCGCCGTTCGCATCTCGGCGCTCTCGAAGGGTTCCCGCCGCGTGTTCCAGCCGATGTACGTGAACATTCGCCACGGGAAGGCGACGACGCGGACCCCCTCCGCACCCTCCACGCGCTCAACCTCGCTCGGCCCGATCGTCCCGTGCACGTCCACCTCTCCGCGGATGAACTCGGAGAGCAGGGTCGTTCGTTCGGGCACGATCCGGTAGAGCACCCGCCCGATCGCGGGCGGACCGCCGAGTGAGGGGGCGAACGCCTCGTTCTTCTCGAAGACGAGCTGCTCGCCCGCCTGCCAGCGGACCAGCCGGTACGGGCCGCTTCCCACCGGAGAGCGCCCGAACGGATGGCGACTCATCTCCTCGGACGGAACGCCTTCCAGCAGATGTCGGGGAACGGGCGGCCAGTAGAAGCTCTCGAGTGGCTGCGATCCGAGGGAAGCGAGGGTGAACCGGATGCGATACGGGTCGAGCACCTCGGCGTCCGTGACGTCGGCGAGGTACACGGCTCCAAGCGGCGATCCCGACCGCTCGTCCTTTGCCATGTCGAAGGTGAACTTGACGTCGTGAGCGGACACCGGCTCGCCGTCGTGCCAGCGAACATCGTCTCGGAGGGTGAACACGACGGTCTCGCCCTCGAACTCCCAACTCTCGGCAAGCCAGGGACGGACCGTGTAGGTCGAGTCGTAGGTCACGAGAGGCGTGTAGAGCAGGTGGTAGATGAGGTCGTTGGCGTTCTGGTCCGTGCTGACCAGGGGGTTCAGGGTCTGGAGGTCAGCCGTGTAACCCAGGATGAGGGGGGCGGCTCCCTCATCACGCCCACCTCCGCCTCCGCAGGCGACCCAACCCGCACACAGCAGCGAAAGCAGGGCCAGCACCCGGCGCTTGCGCCAGGCGGACCACCCCGAGCGAGCTAGCGTGTCCCGCGCGACAATGCGCCGCGTCGGGGAGACGATCCGGTCAGCACTCCGGCCTTTCCGCACGACGCCAAGGTAGGCGTGCGGCCGCATGGCGGGAAGCTGGGGCTCCGCCTGAGAATCGCGGCCGCGCTGATCTTGCCGGACCAGCCGGGGAGAGGCGATCAGCGGCGCCAGGTCCATCCCGGATCCAGGTAGCGG
Organism: Gemmatimonadales bacterium; assembly: GCA_030600085.1. Taxonomy (GTDB): domain Bacteria; phylum Gemmatimonadota; class Gemmatimonadetes; order Palauibacterales; family Palauibacteraceae. The sequence continues at coordinate 10,274 of JAUVMT010000005.1, forward strand.
CCCTCCAGAGACCGCGCCGCCCGTCGTTCCGATGGATCCGGCTCGCCGGGCTCGAGCCGGACCTCGAACTCCTCGGCGAACCCGGCCGCCAGGGCGCTCTGCATCTCCTCCTGGGGCGGCACCCGGCCGAGGAGCTCGTGAATCGAGCAGGCGCCAGAAGGGAGGGGTTCCCCCGCCGGCGGCGCCAAGAGCAGCTCATCGACCTGAGACTGATCATCGTGAATCAGGATGGAGCCGTGCTGGAGAACTGCTCCGTCGACGCGCCATTGAGCGCTTCCGACGAGCTTTCTTCCACCGCTGGTCAGCTCGCCTGGAAGCGGGTCCCGGAAGCACGCTCGAGCTAGCGGCGGTGGGGCGGCGTTCGTGCCGCTGCTCCGCGTCTCGGCGGACGCCACGGAATCCAGCGGGACGCCCACTTCGGCAAGCCCTCGAGCGATCCCTCGGTTGATGCGGCGATAGCAATCGTGCAGCCCTCCCCATAGGCCCGCCGGCGCGGTCACGCTGTAGGTGATCTCCCGGCTGTGAAGCACGGCGCGACCGCCCGTCGGTCGGCGCACGACATCGATGCCTCGGCCTCTCGCCGCCTCCGGATCGTATCGGCCGCGGGCCGCCTGATTCCGGCCGAACGACAGGCAGGGGGGGCTCCAGCCGTAGAATCGGAGCGTGACCACACCCTCTCTGGCGGAGGCCATCAGGGCCTCGTCCAGCGCCATGTTCCAAGCTCCGGGAGATGGTGGACTCGAGAGGTGGCGAACGAAATCGGTGGGCATCTGGCCGCCTCGTTTCGGACGAGAGCATCACCCGGAGCCGCGGAGACCTTGCGGGAGCGGCAGCGCCTCGCGCTATCCCTCGGGGAAGCTCCAGCGGACATCCAGCTCGCGTCCGGCTCGTCCCTCGTCCAGGCGGCGGACGGGCGTCGCGTGCGGCGCGCCGGTCACGAGCTCCGGGTCGCTCTCCGCCTCCGCCGCGATAGAAAGGAGAGCGTCGGCGTACCGGTCTAACTCCTCCTTCGTCTCGGTCTCGGTGGGCTCGATCAACATCGCCTCGGCCACGATGAGCGGGAAGTAGACCGTTGGTGCGTGGAAGCCGTAGTCGAGGAGCCGCTTCGCGACGTCCAGTGTCTTCACGCCCGTCTTCTTCTTGAGCTCGGCGCCGCTGAACACGGACTCGTGCATTCCCCGCCCATAGGGAAGCGGGAAGCAGCTCTCGAGCCGAGCGCTCAGGTAGGCGTTGTTCAGGACCGCCGCTTCCGCCATCTCGCGAAGGCCGCTCTGGCCGAGCATCCGGATGAAGGTGTAGGCCCGGACCAGCACGCCGAAGTTGCCGTAGAAGCCGTGGACCCTACCGATCGACTGAGGCCGATCCCAGTCCAGAGAGAGAACGCCGTCCTCCGACTTCACGGTCGGCATCGGGAGGAACGGCTCCAGATGCGACATCACCGCGACCGGCCCGGCCCCCGGTCCTCCTCCGCCGTGCGGGGTGCTGAACGTCTTGTGGAGGTTAAAGTGGACGATGTCGTAGCCCATGTCGCCCGGACGCGCGATGCCGGTCAGGGCGTTCAGGTTCGCTCCGTCCATGTACATCAAGCCGCCGGCCTCATGAACGAGCTCGCTGATCTCGAGGATCGCGGACTCGAAAACCCCCAGCGTGTTCGGGTTCGTGAGCATCAGCCCGGCGACGCGCTCGTCCAGTGCCTCGCGCAGAGCCTTCACCGAGAGGCGGCCGGCCTCGTTGGACTTGAGCTCCGACACCTCGAAGCCGGCGAGCGCTACCGTGGCGGGGTTTGTTCCGTGCGCAGAGTCCGGAATCAGAACCCGCCGGCGCTGGACGTCGCCCCGCGACTGATGGTACGCGCGCATGAGAAGCACGCCAGTGAGCTCGCCCTGCGCTCCGGCAGCGGGCTGGAGGGTGACGGCGTCCATGCCGGCGATCTCGCCGAGCATATCCCCGAGCTCGTGCATGAGCCCGAGCGCCCCCTGCGCGACGTCGACGGGAGTGAACGGATGCAGGCCGGCAAAGCCTCCGAGGCGCGCCATCTGCTCGTTGACCTTCGGATTGTACTTCATGGTGCAGGAGCCGAGCGGGTAGAGGGCGCGGTCGACGTGGTGGTTCTTGAGCGAGATCTCCGTGTAGTGGCGGACCGCCTCGTGCTCGGGCACCTCCGGCAGCCGCGGCGGGGAGGCTCTCAAGTGGCGGGCCGGTATGAGTTCCTCCAACGGCCGCGTCGGCACGTCCGGGCGCGGCACGGACGTGCCGGAGCGACCGGGCCGGGAGCGCTCGAAGATCGTCGGCGTCGTCGGGCCCAGGAACGGGAAGGGGATCCGGCTCACAGGTCGCACGACCCTCCGGGGGGGATCACGACCACGTCCGCCGTGCTCCCCACCAACTGCCGAAACCGCTCCGGATCCTGCTCAACCAGCTCGAAGGTGTCGTAATGGATCGGAATCACGACGGACGGCTCGATCATCTCGACCGCCCGCGCGGCGTCCTCCGGCCCCATCGTGAAGTTGTCACCGATCGGCAGCAGCGCGGTGTCTACCTGCCCCTTCAGAAGAGTCATATCCACCGTCAGCGCCGTGTCGCCCGCATGGTACACGCGGTGGCCGTCGATCGAGAGAAGGATGCCCGCCGGGAACGTCGTAAAGCCTTCCGCGCCCTCGCCGGCCACCTGTCCTCCGTGAATCGCCGGCGTGAGCTTCACCCGGCCGAAGGGGAAATCCCATCCTCCACCGATGTGGAGCGGGTGCGCGTTCTTCACCCCCTGTTTCGTCTGGGCATAACTCACGATCTCGAAGGTCGCGACGAGCGTCGCTTCGGTGCGGCGAAGGATCTCCCACGCGTCGGCCACGTGATCGAAGTGGCCGTGGGTGAGCAGGAGGTAGTCCAGCCGATCGAAGTGGTCCGGGTCCACATCCGCCAACGGATTGTCCGAGAGGAACGGGTCGATGAGGATCCGCGTCCCGTCCTCGCCCAGCAGCTCTACGCATGCATGTCCGTGGAAGGTCAGCTTCGCCATCTCCGTCTCGCTCCGATCAGCGTCCAGCGAGCACGTCGACCAGCCGATCGATCTCGGCTCGCGTCCTCTTCTCCGTGAACGCGAGCAGGAGTCCGTCCGGCGTCTCGAGGTCCGGAAAACGACCGAGGCGAACCCCCGCCAGCAGGCCTCGCTCCAGGCCACGGCTCAAGATCGCGCGCGGATCCTCCGGCGTTCGCACCGCGAACTCCCGCACGAACGGCGTGTCAGGATACAGCAGCTCGAATCCATCCAGCTCCAGAATCCGCGCGGCGGCGTAGTGCGCGTTCTGCACGGACGTCTCCGCCACCTGCCTCAACCCTTCCCGGCCGAGCATGGCCAGATGAAGGGTCGCCGCCAGCGCGTTCAGCCCCTGATTCGTGCAGATGTTGCTGGTGGCCCTCTCGCGCCGGATCTGCTGCTCCCGGGCTTGGAGGGTGAGCACGTAGCCTCGGCGACCCTCGGTGTCGTCCGTGGCTCCGACGATCCGGCCCGGCATCTTCCGGATGAGCTTCTTGCGCGCCGCGAACAGGCCGACGACCGGACCGCCGAAGTTCGGGGTGTTCCCGAACGGTTGACCCTCGCCGGCCACGACATCCGCTCCCTGCTCGCCCGGCGGGCGAATGAGGGCGAGTGACACCGGGTCGGCCACCGCACACACGAGGAGCGCTCCGGCGTCGTGTATCCGATCGGCCAGGGGTGACAGCTCCTCGATCAGGCCCAGGGCGTTGGGACTCTGCACCACGACACAGGCCGTGGCATCAGTCACATCCAGCGCCTTCTCCTCCACCGTCCCGCTTTCCCCTGGCCCGACGCTGAGAAGGGAGACATCCAGGCCTTGCGTGTACGTCCTCACAACCTGGCGGTAGTGGGGATGCAGGTGGCCGGCGAGAAGGATCTCCCTGCGTCGCGTCACCGAGAGGGCCATGAGGACGGCCTCGGCCGTGGCGGTCGCCCCATCGTACATCGAAGCGTTTGCCACATCGAGCCCGGTGAGCTCGCACACCATGGTCTGAAACTCGTAGATCGACTGAAGCGTCCCCTGGCTCACCTCCGGCTGGTACGGCGTGTAAGCCGTGTAGAACTCACTCCGCCGCAAGACGTGATCGGCCGCCGCGGGCACGTGGTGATCGTAGATCCCCGCTCCGGCGAAACAGACGAGCTCGGCGTTTCGCGCCGCGTGCCCGGAAACAAGGCTCGTCGCCTCCCACTCGGAGAGCGGATCCGGCAGCGGGAGGGGGTCGTCCAGGATCAGGCTCGCCGGGATATCGCCGTAAAGGTCCCGGACGCTGGACACGCCGACCGCGGCCAGCATCTCCCGCCGGTCGGCCTCGCTGTGCGTCAGGAAGGACATCGTAGGAGAGCTTCTAACAGATCGACGCCGCCGTCACTCTTCGACAATCGCCCGGTAGGCTTCAGCATCGAGAAGCTCGTCCAGATCCGACGGATCCTGCACCCTGAGCCGGATCATCCACCCCTCGCCGTGCGGGTCGGAATTGACCAGCGCCGGATCTTCCTCCAGGGCCTCGTTGACGGCGACGACTTCGCCCGAAACCGGGCTGTACAGATCCGAAACCGCCTTGACCGCTTCGATCGTCCCGAAAACCTCCATCCGCTCGAAGCTGTCGCCCACTGCCGGAAGCTCCACGTAGACCACGTCCCCGAGCTCCCCCTGGGCGTAGTCCGTGATTCCGACCACGATCTCGTCCTCTGAATCGGCCGAGCGCACATACTCGTGCTCTTCTGTATACCTGAGAACCTCGGGGATTCCCGACATCCGTATCCTCCGTTGGCTGGCGCTAGCCGCCGGTGAAGCGGCGCGGCGGCTGACAATACCCGGGAGCATCCAAAGGCGTCAAGGAGCAACGAAAACGGGTGTCCCGGGGGGGTCCTCGAGCCGCGCTCGAACCGCTCGGCAGGATCGAGGGGATCAGGCATCCCGTCCGCGCTGGAGGCGTCTCCGACCCTTCTCCTGCTTGATCCGCTTGCGCGCCTCCCGCTCGGTCTCGCCGGGCAAGCGGACCTTGATCTCCGCAGCGCCCATGCACACGAAGCCGTTGACTTTAATCAGTGGGGCCTCCGAACCTGTCGCCTCCTGGGCTACCTGCTCGAAGCCGCCCATCAGGGCGAAGCCGTTGGATTCGACGCGCACGCCCGGTGGAACGATGATCTCGACCCCACCCATGCACACCACGACCGTCACCTCCGTGACCGAGTCGCCGAAGATGGCCTCCCGGAAATCCAGTCCCGCGCCACCCATGATCGCGACGACGTTCATGTGCCGAGGCGGCGTCCACTCGCCCTTCCGCTCGGTGCCCCCACACACGGCCACCATCGTCTGGTTCCTCGGCACGGCGCGCGAAGGTTCGACCCGTACGGACGGCGTGACCTCGACCTCGGCGTCCACGGAGAGAGCGGGAAGATCGGCGACGAGCTCGGCCAGCTCCGCCGGGCTCCCGGAGCTGTACACGAGATCCAGTCGGCGCTCGAGCTCGGAGATCTCCAGGTGATCCGCCGCGAAGTGAACGGACAGGCGTTGCACGGTCTTCTCCCGCTCCTCCGTCAAGGCCGGAAACTCTGAGGGCGGTAGTCGGTCCGGCAGCTTCATGGTCAGGCCCGATCAGCGAATGTGGCGTGTCTTTCGGCTCATGTAGTCCAGCAGAATGTACTGGCCGAGAGACATCGTCGTCGTAAAGTAAGCCTTCCCGCGGCAGATCTCCGACACCTTGCGAACGAACGCGATCAGCGCCGGCGTCCGAGCGAGCATGAACGTATTGATCACGATCCCGTCCCGGCGACACGCCGCGACCTCCCGGAAGGTGTCCCTCAGTATACGCTGGTCCAGTCCCATCGAGTTCTTGTAGATCCGGCCGCCGGGCAGCGTGATCGCGCTCGGCTTGCCGTCCGTGATCATGATGACCTGGCGCATCTCGCCGCGCTCAGCGCGAAGGATCCGGCGGGCGATGCGCAGTCCTTCCGCCGTGTTGGTGTGGTACGGGCCGACCTGCGCACGGGCGAGCGCGGAGAGCGGAATCTCCTCGGCTCTGTCGTGGAACAGCACGCAACGCAGCGTATCTCCCGGAAACTGCGTGCGGAGCAGATGCGACAACGCCAGGGCCACCTTCTTCGCCGGCGTGAAACGGTCCTCCCCGTACAGGATCATCGAGTGACTGCAATCGAGCATCAAGACGGTGGCGCAGCTCGATCTGTACGTGGCCTGGTGAACGTGCAGGTCCGCGTAATCGACCGGCAGCGGGAATCTCAGACCCGACCGGGCTATCGCGCTGCGGAGCGTCTCGGGCACGTCGACGTTCAGCGTGTCCCCGAACTCGTACGGTTTGGACCCGGCCTCAGCTTCGACTCCGGTCGCGAGCTTCGGCGTCTCGTGTGCGCCAATCCCCGCCTGGCCACGAGACCCGAGAAGGTCCCGGAGCGCCCGGTGGCTGAGGAAATCGAGGCTCTTCCGCGAGAGCTCGAACTTCACGGAGCGGGCGGCGCCATGCCCTACACTTCCCGCCCCTGTCACCGGCTGCGCCTCGTCGGGGGCGCGAGGAGCCTGGTCCAGTTGGATGTACCCCGCCTCGACGAGCCGCCCCACGATCTCATCGAGCATGCGCGCGATGGCCTCCGCCGCCTCCTCATCCGGCTCACCGCCGCGCAGGGCTTCGAGCATCTCGGGGGTGAGGTCGCCACTCTCCATCAACGCCCGGAGGATGGCGTCCTTCAGCGCGTCGAGGCTGTCCGACTCTTCCGGCTCGCCGGTCAACGGGTTCCAGCTCCAACCGCCGAATCCCGAGTCGAGGAGGAAATCAGAGAGCTTGTCGAGGAGCTCCTGCAGGTTCAGGGCATCGAGGAGACCGCCCCGGTACTGTTCATAGGTGGTGGTTCTCACGACCTTCTCCCGACGGTAGGTTCCTCGAGACTAATAACCGCTCCGGGTAGCTGCTGTGCCACCAGACGTCTCCTCGGTCCCGTTCAGCAAGTATAGCGGCGCCGGAAACGATTTTGCGATCGCACTCGCCTCGGATTTGAGCTCGCGCGAGCCCTCCGATCTGGCGCGACTCATCTGCCCGCGTGCAACGGGCGTGGGGGTGGATGGTCTCATCGTCGTGGAACCGCGCGGCCAGGACCGCGTGGCCGCACGATTCTTCAACCCCGATGGATCGGAGTTCTCCACCTGCGGGAACGGGACGCGCTGCGTCGCTCGCTTCGCCGGCCAGCGGGGCCTTACCTCCGGAAGCGCGATCGCGATCCAGACCTCGGCGGGGGTCGTTCAGGCGAGCGTCACAGGTCAGAGCGTCGCCCTCGACTACGAGATGGAGATCTGGGTCGAGCGAGCCGTGAGCGTGACGTACGACGGCGCGCCAAAGACGGGATGGCTCGTACAGGTGGGCACACCCCACCTCGTGATTCCGATCGAGACGATGCCGGAGCGGGAGATCGAGGCCCTGTCCGCGCCGATCCGATTCGATCCATCCCTGGGCGCTTCCGGGGCCAACGTGGATCTCGTGGTGCGCGACGGCTCCGCCGAGGTCTCGATCCGGACCTACGAGCGCGGCGTGGAAGCCGAGACGCTGGCGTGCGGCAGCGGTGCGATGGCCGCCGCTCTGGCCCTGCACGAGGCCGGGCTGACGGAGCGGACGCTGACGCTCCACACCAGGAGCGGGGAGATGTTGGAGGTGACCCTCCTGGATGACGGTGCCGGGAACGCGAGCGCGGAGTCACGCCGCAGGCCGATGCGCCTGAAGGGACCCGCACGCCGGATTTTCGAGGGCGAGTATCCGCTCCGTGAACCGTAGGACCTCCGTCGCCGAGCACGGCAACCTCGCCGACCGACGCGACCTCGCGGAATGGCGCGACCTCGCGGATCAGCTGCTCGGGTGGTTTCGACCCGACGATCGGCAGGTCCCGTGGAGACACTCCAGCGACCCCTATCGCGTCTGGGTCGGGGAGGTGATGGCTCAGCAAACGCAGATCGCCACCGTGCTTGGCCGTTACGATCGGTTCCTCACTCGATTCCCCACCCTCTCATCGTTGGCGGACTCCAGCCTCGACGAGGTCCTCAAGGCTTGGGAGGGGATGGGATACTACGGGCGGGCGCGAAACCTACGCTCCGCGGCCAAGGAGGTCATGGCCGCCTACGGAGGCCGGCTGCCGGAGGATCCGAAGAGGCTGCGGCAGCTTCCCGGGATCGGCCCCTACACAGCCGGCGCGATCGCCAGCCTGGCCTTTGGCCAGGATGAGCCGGCCGTCGACGGCAACGTGCGGCGCGTCCTCAGCCGTCTCTTCGACATCGCTCGGCCCACGGCTCGACGCCTGGAAGCGGCCGCCCGGAGGCTGATCGAAGCACGGCCCGGGCGCGCCGCAGCGCTCAATCAGGCGATGATGGACCTCGGCGCCGTGCTCTGCACCCCTCGAGCTCCCGGCTGCGAGTCCTGCCCGCTGGCCGTGCACTGCCTCGCGCTTGCCCGTGGCTCGGTTGCCGACCGCCCCCCGACGGCCTCGCGCCGGCGGCTGCCGCACCAGACGGTGGGGGTAGGCGTCGTGTGGAGGGAAGGCAGGGTCCTCATCGCGCGGAGGCCACCGTCGGGACTGCTCGGCGGGTTGTGGGAGTTTCCGGGCGGCAAGCTGGAATCGGGCGAATCGGCGGCCGCGGCGGTGAAGCGAGAGCTCATGGAGGAGGTCGGCGTCGAGGTGCGCGTGGGTGCTCTCATCGACCGGGTCGATCACGCGTACAGCCACTTCAGCGTCACCCTCCACTTCCACGAGGCCGAGTACCTCTCCGGCCGAGCACGGCCACGTGCCGCCTCCGAGGTCCGCTGGGTAGAGCCGGGAGCGCTCGGCGATTACGCCTTCCCCGCGGCCAGCCACACTATCGTCGACCGCGTGAGATCGACGGGCCGCGTCGCAGGGGGCGCCTAGGCCAGGCCTCCGCTGAACGGCGGATCGTCGGCGCCGGGCCGACGCCGGGAGGGTCGTCGCTGGTAGCCCGAATCGGTTCGACTGATTCTCCGCTTCGAGTGCAGAGCTTCAAGGACCAGCTCGCAGGCCGCGGCCACCTCCTCGGCCCGCGCATCTTCCGCCACGATGCCGGACGCCTCGACGAGCGGGAGCAGTCCCGTCACGTTGGAGAAGCCCTCCACCAGCGCGCCGCCACGGCTCATCTCCGAGATCCGCAGCATGCCCCCCAGATCGAAGTACTCGATGACGGGCGTGGCATCCTCCTCACGGAAGTGCTCCTCGAACGTCGCCTCACATGCGTCGGCGATCAGGTCGAAGGCGATCCGCTCGGCTCCCTGGAGCTCGCCTTCGTACTCCAGCTCCAGCTTGCCGGTGATCGACGGCAGGGCGGCGTAGATGTCGGCAGGGCGTACGGTCGCCTGCTCTTCCCCGAGCAGGAGCGCTCGTCGTTCTGCAGCCGATACCGCGTTCTCGGTCACCGTGATAGGCATCCGCTGGCTCACCCCGGAACGCTGGTCCACTCGCTTGTCGGCCCGAGCGGCGAAGGCGACTCGCTCGACGATCTCCTTCACGAAGGCGGGCATCACCACGTCGATCTCGCGGTCGAGCCACGCTTCCTGGCCGGTGATGGCGATGCCCGTAGCCAGCTCCCGCGGATAGTGGGTGATCACCTCGGAGCCGACCCGGTCCTTCAGCGGCGTGATGATCTTGCCCCGGGCGGTATAGTCCTCGGGGTTCGCCGTGAACACGAGCTGCACATCCAGAGGCAGCCGCACGGGAAAGCCCTTGATCTGCACGTCCCCTTCCTGCATGACGTTGAACAGCGCGACCTGCACCTTTCCGGCGAGGTCGGGCAGCTCGTTGAGCGCGAAGATGCCGCGGTTCGCGCGCGGCAGCAGGCCGAAGTGGATGTTCAGCTCGTCGGACAGGACGTGCCCGCCTCTCGCGGCCCGGATCGGGTCCAGGTCGCCGATGAGGTCGGCCACGGTGACATCGGGGGTCGCCAGCTTCTCCACGTATCTGCTGTCCCGGCCAACCCAACGCACCGGTGTATCGTCGCCCTGCTCCTCCACCCGCACTCGACCGAACCGGCTGATCGGAGCGAGCGGGTCGTCGTTGACTTCCGATCCCTCGATGACCGGTATCTCGTCGTCCAGCAGTCCCACGAGGGCGCGCAGGATCCGGCTCTTGGCCTGTCCCCTGAGACCGAGCACGATGAAGTTGTGGCGAGAGAGGATTGCATGGACGATTCCCGGGATCACGCTCTCGTCGTAGCCGATGATCCCCGGAAACAACGGGCCGCCTTCCTTCAGCCGGCGCCTCAGGTTGGCCCGCAGCTCTTCCTTGACCGAGCGCGGCGTGTATCCCGAGCTCTTCAGCTCACCCAGCGTTCGCGGCCCTTCCATCTCTCCTCCGGTTTTCAAAATCGCGCCCCTTTACGTTTCTACGACGGATCGAGAGGGCCGTTCCTTGAGCGCCAGGAGCCATAGCGCTGCCGCGGCCAGGAACGCCGCAGCGGCGTGAAACGCGATTGTGTAACCCAGCGCGCCGAACGCCCACCCGCCCGCCGCCGGACCGACAGCCCTCGCGAGCGCGCTGGCCGATTGGTTCACCCCCAGCACGCTCCCCTGGTCCGCGTCGTCCGCCCGCCCGGACAGGATGCCGAGCAACGAAGGATTGAAGAGCCCCCAGCCCGCGCCCAGAAAGGCGAGTGACGCCAGGATCCCGCTCGTGCCGGGCGCCCAGGCGAGGACGATGAGCGCGAGCGCCACGGCGGCGGTGCCGGATATCGCCGTGCGCCTCTCGCCCAGGCGTTGGACGACCGGACCGACAACCCCACCCTGAGTCACCGCCGACACCACTCCGGCGAAGGCGAAGAAGGCGCCCGCCTCCGCGGCGCTCATCCCGATCGGGTTGTGCAGCAGCAGCGGGAAGATGGTCGTGTAGGCGGCAATCCCGGTGTTGGCGAGAAGCGTGGCTCCGATCGGACCGCGAAAACGGTTGTCACCCAGCGTCTGGGCCAGGACGCGGAGCTGCTCGCCCGCTGCACGCACGCCCGAGGTCGAGGACCATCCGTCGGGCTTCACCCTCTTCTCGACCGGAAGCGATTCCGGAAGAAAGGCGATGGCCACCACCGCCGCCAGAAGGCTGAGTCCGGCGGCCACAAACCCGGGAAGGGCGTACCCCCACCGGCTCATGAACCCGCCGATCGCAGGACCGATGATGAACCCGATGCCGAAGGCGGCGCCGATGAGTCCCATCGCCTTCGCCCGGCCTTCCCTCGGACTTCGATCGGCCACGTAGGCCTGCGCGACCGGTATCGTGGCGCCCATCACGCCACCCACGATCCGCGAGAGCAGGAGGACCCAGATGCTGCCGGCCAACGCGAAGACGACGTACGACCCGGCGGTCCCGAGCAGTCCGAGGATCAGCGGCAGCCGGCGTCCATGACGGTCCGAAATCCGGCCCCAGATCGGCGCGAAGACGAACTGCATCGCCGAGTAGGCGCCGATGATGCCTCCGACCGCGAGCGGGCTCGCCCCGAAGTCCGTGGCGAAGAACGGCAGAAGCGGCAGGACAATGCCGAAGCCGATGAGGTTGATGACGATGGTGAGGAAGACGACGCCCAACGAGAGGCCACGGCGGTCGTTGCCCCCCGCCTGCCGCGAAGTCAGAGCTCGCCGCCCGCGTCGAAGCCTGGTGGCAGCAGTCCGCGCTCGGCCAGGTGAGCCAGGTGAGCTCGAACGGCGCCCTCGGCGGCCGATTCCAACCCGGCCGCAAGATCGGGGTAGACACGCCGCCTGATCGCATCCAACGACCTCGCGCCCGCCTCGAGGGCATCGCGGATCTGGCGCTCGCGCTCGAGACGGTGGTGTAGATAGCCCTCCAGGAGCGCTCCCGCTTCGGCCACGAGGGGACCGTGTCCGGGCAGGATGCGCTCGGGTCTCAGAGAGATGAGACGACTGAGACTCGCCAGGTACGAACTCATGTTTCCGTCCGGCGGCGCGACCAGGGTCGAGCCCTCTCCGAGCACCGTGTCACCGGTGAACAACCAGCGAGCAGGCTGCAGGCAGAAGCTCAGCGAGTCGGCCGAATGTCCCGGGGTCTCCAAGACGTCGAGGTGGGCCGAGCCTTCGTCGACCTCGATTCGGTCTCCATCTCCGAGCGGTCGTCCCTCCAGCCCGATACGGGCGAGGGTCTGCGGCGACGCCGCCAGAGATGCTCCGAACTCCTCGGCCGCCCTGGGAGCCAGAGCCGCATGATCGTGGTGGGCATGAGTCAGGCAGACCCACTCCACGACCGCCTCCCCGACCAGCTCGACGAGCCGGTCGATGCCCCTCGGCCGATCCGGACCAGGATCCAGCAAGACCGCCCGCCGGGCCCCGATCCTGTAGCTGCGGGTGCCATCCAGCGTCAGCGGCCCCGGGTTGTCCGCCACCACCACACCCACCTCCTCGCCCAGCTCGGTGGCCGCCATCTCGGGAAAGCTACTCCAGCACGACAGGGGCCGGCCGAACCCTTCCGGCTTCGAAGATCAGCTCGGCGAGGATCGGCTTCACCACGCGCCCCTGAAAGGCGTGGAAGACCTCGTCCAACGATCTGAATCGGTCGAGAAGCTCGAGCGTGGTGCGGGTGGGAAAGAGCATCGGCAGGCGGCCGGCAGCGAAGCGTGCCAGCGCGTCGGCCGGGTCGAGCCAGGCGAACGCCGTGTGTTCGCGGGTCAGCTCCGGCTCTCCGCCTGGATGGCGAGCGAGGAAGAAGCGCGTGTCGTAGCGCCTGCTGAACTGCACGGGCGTGATCCAGCGTGAGAAGTAGACCACGGCGGACGCATCGAGCCGGACGCCGCTCTCGGCCAGGAGCTCCACGAAGGTCAGCGACCCGTCGAGCAGGCTCTCCCGACGGGCTCGCGCAGCCCTCAAAGCCGCCGACGCGGCGGCGGCGGCCAGCAGCAGGCCCGTCTCCTAGAAGGCCTCGCGCAGAGCAGCGAACACGGCTTGCGGCTCGCCGGCCGTCCCATCCTTCACCTGGTCGATCGCCTCGGCTGAAGAGTCTTCCGGATCGACGGTACCACCGGGGAAGACGTGCGCTCCGGCGGCGAAGCGGCTCTCGACCGGCCGCTGCAACAGAAGGACGTCGAAGCGACGGGTCGTGGAGCGGGCCAGGCATACCGTGGCGGCCGGCCTGGGCTCGACCGGCGGCGAGCCCTGTGGGATGTGGCCTCTCGCGAATTCCTCTGCCTCGATATCGCGCTGCACGCGTTCCGTGTCCGGGAGCTCGCCGCCTACCACTCGCTTACCACTCGAGCAGTTCCCCCGTCGCGAGCCCCGCCAGGACCAGGAGCACGAGGAGCGAGGCGAGCACGATTAAGAAACCGACCACGGGGATGAGGACGATGGCGGCCGCCCTGCCCGGCGTCGTCCGGTGGGCTTCCCGTAAGCCCATCACCAAGAGAACCAGCGACCAGACGGCACCCACGGCCGGCCCCAGGAACGGAGCCGCCGTGAAGACGGCAGGCCCAGCGCTGTAGCAGAAGAGGCGCGCGGTGGCCCGCATGCCGCGCCGCGCCGGAGCCAGGATGACCGCAAACAGCTGCAGCACAAGAACGCCGAGGCCGAGGCCGATCAGGGCGGCGAAGGGCTCGAAGAAGAACTGCACGAGTGGAGCCAGCGGAGCTGCCGGGCGGAATGCCGCGGTAAGCAGCGGCGCGTCGGTCGATCGCCACAACAGCACGAAGAATGCGGAGGTGATCGATACCAGCAAGTAGTAGAGCAGGGGTCTGGCCAGAGAGCCTTCCCATGCCAGGCGGCGGAAGAAGGCGGCCGGCTGGAAGAGGCTGTCGCGCCAGGTACGAAGGAGACTGGCGGGGAACGCCACGGAGGAATCTTCCCAGGCGACGCTTCCGGCCCGCGTTTGATCGTGATGGGCGACCGCGGCTTCCGAGAGCCGGGTGCCGCAGAGCGGGCACTCGATATTGCCGTGGCCGGATTCGAAGCCGCAGTGCGGGCAGATGGGCAAGTGGACCTCGCGTTGGAGTTCCGGGCAGGGGGCGAAGATGGCGTCTCGAGCGGCGCCTAGCCAAATCGGCCGGCGTGCCCCGGCTGGCTCAGAGAATGCTCAGCGCTCGCTCGCCAGCCAACGGTACAACCCCCGCACGTTCAGCGCGAACCACTCCGCGTAGCCGCCCCACGACGCGTACTCGTCCAGGCTGATCCGCTCGGCCGCCTCGTCTTCGCTCCACCCCGCGTCGAGCGCCTGCTGAACCGCGTCGCGCAGATCCCCGTAGTAGGCGATCTGCCGCTTCACGGCGCCGCGATCTCCAACCGGCCCGTGCCCGAAGGCGATCGTCTCGAACTCCAGCGTGTCCAGCGCCTCGAGCGCCAGGAAGAACTCACGGAACTGGTGGCTGCCGAGGTCGCGATATCCGACGCGATCGTTGGCCACGAAGTCCACGGCGAAGGCGATGCTCGCATCGGGTATGAGCCCGACGATCATGCTCGCCGTGTGGCTCGGGCCGAGGTAGACCAGGCGGACCTCCCGTCCCCCCGGCCTCAGGGTGAGGCGGCCGCTGAAGGTCAGGTCGGGTGGCGGGAGGCTGGGATTCGCCGCCTCCAGGAGGGGCGCCAGCCCGTTCTCGTGGCCGATGATCAGGGTTCGGCCGCCGAATATCGCTCGCAGCACACCGGCGCCCGAGGCATGGTCGGCGTGATGGTGACTGTAGACGATGGCGAGAAGCGGGACGCCGGGAGCCACGGCCCGGATCTCCTGGGCCAGGATGCGGGCCGCATCATCGGAGATCGGATCGAACGCGACCACGCCGTCGTCCGTGACGACGAACAACGTGTTGTGGGCTCCATAGCTGAACTGGAAGACCCCATCCGCCAACTCCGTCGTCGCCCACTCCGTCTCCTGGGCCGAGGCTTCCGTTTCAGAGAACAGGCCGCCCAGAACGCTCACCGCCAGAATCGACGCCAGCGCGAGCCGGCTCCGCAACCGGAGCGCCTTCCGGATGACGCCCATCAATCCAGAAGCCTCAGTGGCATCACGAGGCAAAGGTAGTCGGAGCCACCTTCCGCGGGCTGCAATGTCGCTGCCCGCTCCGGAGCCTTGAAGCTAAACTTCACATCGTCGTCCGACATGTAGCGCATCACCTCGAGAAGGTAGTTCGCGTTGAAGCCGATTTCGAGCGACTCTCCATCGTAATCGACCGCAAGCTCGTCCTCGGCCTCGCCCAGGTCGGGCGTCTGCACGCGGAACTTCAACACGCCAGGCTCGAACAGCAGCCGGACCCGGTGGGTCTGGTCGCTCGCCACGACGGCCATCCGCCGGATGGCGGACTCCAGGCCGGCACGGCTCGCCACAACCTCCTTGTCGTTGTCCTTCGGTATGACCTGATCGAAGTTCGGGTACGGGCCCTCGATCAGGCGAGTGAAAACGGCGCGCCGCTCCGAGCGGAAGGCCAGGTGGTTCGCAGACCGGGCGATCTCCAGCTGCTCTTCGGCGTCGAACAGCCGTTGCACCTGGCCGAGCGCTTTCGGCGGCACGATCAGATCTGCCTCCGGGGCGCCCGCCTCGTGGAGGTGCTTGGTCATCATGGCGAGCCGGTGTCCGTTCGTCGCCACCATCGTCGTCGACTCCGGCCGGAGCTGCCAGAGCACGCCATTGAGGATCGGCCGGCTCTCTTCGGTGGACGCGGCGAACGAGGTGTGGGAGATCAGCTCCTGGAGCGCCTCGGCAGACATCTTCCAGCTCTCCGAGAAGTCCACCTCCGGGAAGGTCGGGAACTCCCCTTCCGGGAGGCCATAGAGCTTGAATTTGCTCCGGCCACACTCGATTCGTATCTGATCCTGATCGGCGATCAGATGGACCGGAGCGTCCTCGAGCTCCCGGGTGATCTCCGAGAACTTCTTGGCGGGGACGGTCACGGCTCCCTCGGCCTCCACCTCCGCATCGATCGCTACCTGGACGGAGATGTCCAAATCGGTACCGCACAGCTGTACCGAGTCCCCGTCCGCCCTGAGCAGGATATTGGAAAGCACCGGTAGCGTCGTCCGCGCCGGGATCGTGGCGGAGACGGCTCCCAACCCCCTCTGCAGCTTCTCACGTGTAATGGACAGCTTCATTCGGAACCTCGTTGGTCCGGCGATGGAAAAAGTGGCGTAGTAATTCTATCCCTACCTGTAGAAATAAATCTTAGTAGTAGCAGTAGGGCGCGTTGGAAAGTGGAAAACCTCTCGCTGACAGGCCGAGCAGACCCGAGCGGTGGGCGATGACGGGTGTGGCAGCCGTGTCGAACGTTGGGGGAAGCCGGTGGCGAAGAGACAGGCTGGTTCCACACCAGCGACCCAATGGCACTCTTCATCCACCCCGATCCGGGCTGGCTCCACGCCATCCGCGTCATCTTTCGACAACCCGTGGGAAAACCGGTGACGTTGACCATCCGGCCGTCGATCCAGCTCAACTGGCCAGCGCTTCCTGAAGCCTGCGAACCTGCGACCGGAAGGTAGGATCGCCCGCCATCTGGGCTTCCACTTTGTTGACCGAGTGAATGACTGTCGAGTGGTCGCGCCCGCCGAAGATCGACCCGATGTCCGTATACGGTAGATCGAGGGTCGTCTTGATGAGGTACATGGCGACTTGGCGAGGCACGACCAGGGTGCGGGTCCGGCGCTTGGACTTCATGTCGTCGACGGTCACGTTCCAGTGCTCGGCGGTCCGCTCGACGATCTGCTCCGGCGTGGTCCGAACGCGTTCGGCGTACTGTTGCGGCTCGGTGTCCAGCGCCTCGCGCGCCAGGTCCAGGTTGATCTCCCTGCGCGTGAGCGAGCTGAAGGCGAGCAGCTTGATGAGGGCCCCCTCGAGCTGGCGCACGGAGGTCTTCCTGATGCGGGCGATGTACTCGATGACCTCGTCGTCCATGGACAGGCCGTCTTCTTCGGCCTTCTTCTGCAGGATGGCGATGCGCGTCTCGAAGTCGGGCGGCTTGATGTCGGTGACGAGTCCCCACTCGAAGCGCGAGACGAGGCGCTCCTGGAGTCCCGGGATCTCAGGAGGCGGCCGGTCCGACGTGATGACGATTTGCTTCTGGGCATCGTAAAGCGCGTTGAACGTGTGGAAGAACTCTTCCTGAGTGCCCTCCTTGTTTCCCAGGAAGTGCACATCATCAACAAGGAGAACGTCGATCTGGCGATACCGCTGCCGGAAGTTGGCGGTTCGACCGCTCTTGATCGCGCCGATCATCTCGTTGGTGAACTGCTCGGATGTCGTGTAGACGACCCTGCGCTCGGCGAAGCGATCGAGAATCGCGTGCCCGATCGCGTGCATCAGGTGGGTCTTGCCGAGCCCGGTATCGCCGTAGATGAACAGCGGGTTGTACGCCGCGGCGGGGGCGTCGGCGACCCGGCGGCAGGCGGCGGTGGCGAGCTGATTGTGCCCTCCGATCACGAATCGATCGAATCGATAGCGGTCGTTCAGGCCGATGGCGGCGGGATCGGTCGGAAGCGGCACGACCTCGTGACCGAGGTCGTCCACCACCTCCTGGCCCAGGGGCTTTCCCCCGAGCTCCGGGAACTCCAGGCGCTCGTCCTGTCCATGGTGCTCGAAGCGGACCTGCAGCGGCCTTCCAAGCTCCCGCTCGGCCAACTCCCGAAGCAGTCCGCCGTACTTATCCTCGATCCACTCCACTGCGAACTTCGTCGGCGCGCCCACGACGAGGGTCTCGTCAGTGAGCGCGATCGCTTCCGTGGAGGCGAGCCAAGTCGCGAACGTCTGCTCCGGCAGCACCTCCTGGGAGGCTTGAGCGATGCGGGACCAGACCTGGGTGGCGGTTAGTTCCATCCGATGTCGTTTGCTACCTACCGGGAAGGCTCGGGGCCGGTCGATAATTCCGGGCCGAGAGCCGGGGGGCGTCAACCTAGACGGACCGCTCGCGAGTTGTCAACGGCCATTCCGTCGGCGACCCCGTGGCGCCGGATTGTTTGACAGTTCAGGAGGGCGAATCTACACTTCTGAGCTTTCTTCCGGAGTGGAACACCCCCGCGAAACGCGGTTATACGGGGCCGCGACGTGCCGGACAGGCCGCGCGTGCGACGGTGCATGCGTGCCGTGCGGAGCTTTTCCCCGAGCCACCAATTCCGAGCGCCATGCAACCGACGTACAGGAAGCCCAGCAACAGGAAACGGCGGAAGGACCACGGCTTCCGGGCCCGAATGAAAACGAAGGCCGGCCGACGCGTTCTCTCCCGCCGCAGAAAGAAGGGCCGAAAGCGCCTGACCGTGAGCGACGAGTTCCGCCGCAAGCGGCGAAGTCGCTGACGCCCGCCCGTCCCAGGCGCACCCTCCAGCGCCGTCTTACATGAAGGCCGAGAGATTTCCGCGCACGGCGCGAATCGGCAGCGGCCGAGAGATCCGGGAGCTCCTGCGACGGGGCCGTCGCTGCCGGCTCGGACCGGTCGATCTGTTCGTGGGCCCGGCGGCGGAGGACCGACCGCGCGTGGGCGTGATCGTGCCGCGATACGGCCACAGCGCGGTGGAGCGAAACCGGCTGCGCAGACGGGTCAGGGAGATCGCTCGTCGCGAGTGGCTCCCCGTTGCGTTGGGGCGGGAGCGCCCTCTCGACGTGCTGATACGGGCGCGACGAGAGGCGTACGAACGCTCGTTCGAGGAGCTCCGGGCCATCGTTCTCGAGAGTGTGGAGCGCCCATGCGGCGTGTGATTGTGGGTTTGATTCGGGCCTATCAGGTAGCGCTCTCGCCCTTGCTCCCCGGCGCCTGCCGGTTCACGCCCACGTGCTCCCAGTACGCACTGGAAGCCGTCACCGATCACGGGCCTCTAAGGGGGAGTTGGCTGGCGACGAGACGCCTGCTTCGCTGTCATCCCTTCGGCGGCCTCGGATACGACCCCGTTCCGCCGAGCGCGGAGCCTCCGGGAACCGGCGGTCCGGATCTGGTAGAGGGGCTCGTCGAGCCAGGGTTTGGGGACTGATGGAGCGAAGGCTTCTGATCGCTATCGGTCTCATGCTCGGTGTGATCGCCGTCACCAACCTGGTCTTCCCGCCCCTACGAACCGAGTCCCCCCAGGGAGGCGCGGACACCGTCGCCGTCGTCAGGGATACAGCTCGGTCCGGCGGCCTCGGCCCGCTGGACGGGGCGCGGCAGGAAGAGGCGCCGACAGAGCCCGTGGAGGAGCGCCTCGCAGATCCCGGGCGGGACGTGCTCGTCGACACCATCCAGGTGGTTTCGCCGCTGTACCGTCTTCGGTTTGTCACACGGGGCGCGGCCCTGGTCTCCGCGCAGCTGTCGACCTACGGTTCATACGCTCCGGATGATCCCGAATCCGTTCCGGTCGAGCTCCTGCGCCAGGGCGACCGGCTTCTGGAGTTCCGGGTGGCCGTGGGGCTGGACACGCTCGACCTGTCGGACCGGCCGTTCGAGGCGAGCGCCAGCGAGATCAGGGTGTCGGAGGGTTCGCCGAGAGACTCTCTCACCTTCCACTACGTGATCGGGTCGACCGAGCGCGGACCGCTCGGCTTCAGGGTCACGTACCACTTCGACGCCACCCGCTACCTGGTCGGCGTGCGTGGAGAATTCGAGGGCGTGGGCGACCGCGGGTACACGATCGCCATGTCGCTAGGCGAGGGTCTTCGGACCAACGAAGCGTCCCCGAAGGAGGATTTCAGCCAGCTCGCGTTGGCTACGAAGGGAAGAAGCGGCATTCAGAGCCACAGGCTCTCCTCCGTCGAGGACGGAGAGAGAGAGGCGGCCGAGGGGGGTCCCTTCGACTGGGTGGCGGTCAAGAACAAGTACTTCCTGATCGCCTACCTGGTGACCGAGGGAAGCCCGGGCTTCGGGGGGGTGCTACTCGACGGTCTCCCCGATGAGAACGCTGCCCGAATCACGGCTACGCTTCCGGTGCCCGCGGGATCGCCCGAGTTCTCGTTCGACGGCTACCTAGGACCGCAGGACTACACGCGACTGCGGGCGATCGGCAACGACCTGCACAACGTGAACCCCGTGGGCTGGCGATGGCTGCAGCCCGTGATCCGGCCGCTGGTCGCGATCGTCATGGCGATCCTCACCTGGATGCACGAGGCCCTGGGCCTTGCGTGGGGCTGGGTGCTTATCCTCTTCGGCGTTCTGATGCGGATCGTCCTCTTCCCGCTGTACCAGAAGTCGATGCGTGCACAGATGGCGCAGATGAGGGTGCAGCCGCTGATGAAGGACATTCGGGAGAAGTACAAGGACGAGCCGCAGCGCATGCAGCAGGAGATGATGCGGCTTTACAAGGAGCACAACGTCAACCCGCTGGCGGGCTGCCTGCCGATGATGCTCCCCTTCCCCGTCCTGATCACCCTCTTCTTCGTCTTCAGGAACACGATCGTGTTCCGAGGGGCCCCGTTCCTCTGGCTCCCCGATCTTTCTCTCAAGGACCCGTTCTACATCGTCCCCTTGCTGATGGGTGGCTCGATGTTCCTGCTGATGTGGATCGGCCAGCGGGGCATGGAGCAGACGGCGCAGACGAGGATGATGGGCTACGGGATGCCGATTCTGTTCACCTTCCTGTTCGCCAACTTCCCGTCCGGGCTGAACCTATACTACGCCACGAGCAACTTCGCCTCCCTCCCGCAGCAACTTTACATCGCTGGGGAGCGACAAAAGGCGAAGGCGGCTGGGCCGTCCGCGGGGACGGCCGCTGGGGAGAGCGAGCCCAAAGGATCGGCAGGCGCTCGGAAACCTGGCGGCGGAAAGTCGAAGGCCGGAGGCGGAAAGGCTGGGAAGAAGAGCGGCGCGGGAGGTCGCAAGAGCGGTGCGGGAAAGAAGCGACGGTCCTCGAAGAAGACCTCCTCCAGGCGATAGGCTGCGGCAGGCACGGTCCGGCGAAGGAGAATGAAGGGAAAAGACCGGGCTTTTCCGGCCGACACGATCGCCGCCATCTCGACGGCTCCCGGGAGAGCGGGGATCTCGGTGGTGCGCGTCAGCGGACCGGACGCCGTCGCCGTGGCGGGGAGACTGGGCATTCCCGAGCTTGCTCCGCGCCGAGCCACCCTGGCCCCCGTTCACCATCCTGAAGACGGTCGGATGGTCGACCGAGCCGTCCTCACGCTACATCGCGCGCCGTCATCCTACACAGGTGAGGACCTCCTGGAGATCAGTGGGCACGGAGGCTTTCTCGTGCCCCAACTGATCCTGGACGCCGCCTGCGCCGCCGGTGCCCGTCTGGCGAGGCCCGGCGAGTTCACGATGAGAGCCTTTCTGAACGGCAGAATGGACCTCGTTCAGGCCGAGGCGACGCTGGACCTGATCGATGCGCGCTCCGAGGCGGCGCACAAATCGGCTCTCTTCCAGCTGGAGCGGGGTCTCTCACGCCGTATCGAAGAGTTGCGGGACGAGGTGATCGGCCTGTTGGCGTTGCTCGCGTACGAGATCGATTTTCCGGAGGAGGACGACGGTCCGGTGCCGGAGTCGCGGATCGCGGCAGCGGCCGATGCCCTGACCGGCGGCCTGCGCGAGCTTCTGCTACACGCGCCCGAGGGTGAGATGGTGAGGGACGGAGCACTAACCGTGATCGCAGGCCGGCCGAACGCGGGCAAGTCCAGCCTCTTCAACGCGTTGTTGGGCGAAGAGCGAGCGATTGTGACGGAACTTCCGGGAACGACGAGGGACGCGATCGAGGCGATCCTCAGTGTCGAGGGCTATCCGTTTCGGCTCGTGGACACGGCTGGGATAAGACGCCGACCGGGAAGGTTGGAGGGTCTCGGCATCGAGGTGGCAGAGAGCTATCTGCAGAAGGCCGACCTCGTCTTGTTCTGCGCGGAGGCGGGACGGCCCCTCGGAGCGGAGGAGCGAGAGTTCCTGGAGAAGTGGTCTGGGGGGGAAAAGACGGGCCAGGCGGAGGATTCCGGACCCGTTCTGATCACGGTGCGGACCAAGGCGAATGTAACGTCGGCGGGCTCACGGGCGTCTGCGAACGCG
>JAUVMT010000063.1 GCA_030600085.1 Gemmatimonadales bacterium
GCTCTGCCAGCGCCAGAGGGAGTAGCTCACCGGCACGGCCAGGCCAGCGAGCCAACCTCCGAGAGCCAGCCACGCCCGACCACGACGGCCTCGCTGCCACGCAACGAAGGCGGTGGCCAGGAGGCCGCTCAGCATGGCTAGCCAGAAGCTAAGACCGCGAGCTCCGACGAGATCGGCGGCGCCGATCAGTCTCGGAAATCCGGTGAGCGTGGACCCGAGCTCCTGCCAGGGGAAGGAGATCGGGCCGAGGTGCGCCCGGAGCCACTCCGCCGCGGTCCAGAAGACAGGCAGCGCGATCCACAGGGGCCAGCCGCGCCGGTGCCGGACGTGGTGTATCCCGGTCGTCGCGACGGCCAGAAAGAAACACAGCAGCCCCACGGTAAAGACGAACGCGAGCACCGCCAGCAGGGAGTAGAAGATGAGAGCGGTGGCGAGCCAGTAGAGCACCAACGTGTAGTAGACGATCCCGAGCCACAGGCCACCCCGGAACGCCAGCCCGCGACCCTCATCCCCTTCCGGCAGCAAGGCGAGCCAGATCCCGAAGGGCACCAGGCCGAGGAAGGATGGGAGGAGGAAATGAAACGGCGGGTGCGCGAGGCCGAGAACGAGGCCGCTGACCGCGATCCAGCCAGCTCCCGGAGGCGGCGCCGGGAAACGGGCGCTAGGCAGTGACCTCACGCCCCTCGCGAGCCGATCGGTAACACGCCTCCAGGGCCCGCATCAGCCGCACCTGCTCGGCCTGCACCTCCAGCGGCCTCTCTCCGCGCACGATGCGCAGGAACTCCGCCCATTCCTGCCGATACGATGCCGTGTAGAGCCCGGACTCGTCGACGTCCAGGGGAGGAGTCACGTCGGAGAGCCCCGTCTCCATCTCCGTTCGCACGCGAAAGGGCGATGTCCCGGCCGAGCCGAGAGTGCCCAGAACACGCAGCGCACGTCGATCCCGCTCGTCCCGGAGCTCCCAGCTTACCTCGAGCTGCAGGGTGGCCCCGCCGGCCAGCGCAAGGAACGCAACCGCCGTGTCCTCTACCCCCGCAGCGGGATGGGCGCTGGCGCTCACGCGCTCGATCTTCGGATAGGCAAGCAGCCAGAGCGCCACGTCCAGGGCCTGCACTCCCAGATCCATCAGGACGCCGCCGCCGGCACTCTCGGGATCGAGCCGCCACCCTCGTTTGGGCTTGCGGTCGATGCGCGTGAGCCAACCCGAGCGAATCAGGATGACATCTCCCAGCTCACCGCTCGCCAGGAACTGGCGAATGGCCCTGACATCCAGGCGGTATCGCTGGTTCATCGCGACCATGAGCTGGCGCTCCGCAGCGTCGGCAGCTCGTATCAGCTCCTCCGTGGCCTCGCTCGTCGGCGCGAGCGGGCGCTCGCACAGGACGTGCTTCCCTCTCCCGAGGGCATCCAGAACCACCGCGGCATGCGTGTCGTTCGGCGTGGACACGAGCACCGCGTCCAGGAGGATGTCCTCAGGCAGCTCCGCAAGAGATCGAGCCGTCACCGGCACGTCGAAGCGCTCCGCGATCGTACGAGCCTTCTCCTGTTGGGTGTCTATGATCGCGGCCACCTTCACGTCCGGTAGCCGTTTCAGGATCGGGAGGTGGACGACCTGCGCCACGCCGCCCGCTCCGATGACTCCTACGCTGACATCCCTCGCCACCCGCGTCCCTCCTTGTGATTCGCCGGAGCCCTGTAGAGTCGTTGTTCTCGCCTAGTAAAGCCTCTGAACGGCGGCATCCTGGTAATAGGCGGCCAGGATCTCCCGATAGCCCTGACCCGCCCTCGCCCGGCCGATCGCTCCCCATTGGCACATCCCGATGCCGTGCCCGAAGCCTCGGCCCTCGACGACGATCTCTCCGTCTTCCAGTCGACCCTGACGGACCACGAAGGCGGTCGAACCGAGGATGCGCCCCTCGGCCGGCTGCAGAACCCAACGGATCTCGTTCTTCCGGAGCACGTAGCGCCCTCCCGAGGCCTCCAGCTCGAGTTGATCCACGCGATCACCTTCCGTCCGGCTGAGGACGCGGATGCCGGAGATGCGGCCGACCGATGAAGGCGAGACGCCCAGTCGTGACGCCAGCTCGGCACGAACGAATCCGTTCATCTCGTCGGCGGTCCAGCTCTCGCGCCAGCGGTAGCGCGGTGAGATCGCACAGTAGTCCTCACCTTCACCCGCATCCCGCACCGACCGAAGATAGGGAAGGTCGGGCTCTCCCCATACTTCCTCGCGAGTCGCCGTACGCCCTCCGCAAGTGGAGTGGTAGAAAGCCGATACCGGCTGACCGTCGAAGATGAGGATCTCCCCCCTCGTCTCGTTGATCGCCCGCTCCACGTCCCTTCTTTCCACCTCCAGGCCTCCGTAGACCTGATCTTCAACCGTCGCGAACAGATCGAATCCCAGTGAGTCGCGCCTCCCGAGGTGCGAGATCGTATAGGTTCGGGCGGCCACCGCCTGCGCCCGCACCGCTGCGAACTCCTCGGGCGTGCGCCGTCCGATCTCGGCAGGCACAACGCCGAGCAAGTAGTCTTCGAGCCCCAAGCGATTGATCACGATCAGCCCCCGCGAGCGGTGCGCGACGACCTCGGCCGCACCCCTGTACGTCTTGCCGGCAATGACGACGTCGGCTCGGTGGTCCAACGGCTCGACGATGAAGCTCGGCAGAGCCTGGTCGACTCGACCGGCCGGCTCCACCAGGGACGCTCCTCCCGCGCTCGGCTCGAAGCGGACGATCTCTTCGCCCGCCGACGACACCAGCTCCTCGCCGCTGGCGCCGTCGCGCACTCTCAGACCCGACGTCGACATGATCACGGCCGACGGCGTGCCGACCTCGATCCCGACGCGAATCAGCGGCTCCGAGGTGATGAGCTCGTCGATGGGCGTTGCGGTGGGGGATCCAGCCGGCGGCAGAGCAGCGCGCGAGTCGACCCCAGGAGGCTCCGTTCGTCGAGGCTCGGCCCGCGAAGACCCTTCCGGAGCCGGCGGATCCGGAGGCGGGCTTCCGGCACAGGACCAACCGAAGACCGCGAGTCCGGTCACCGCAAACCGGATGGCTCTGGACCCGGCGGCCGCCAGCCCGACGGGAGGCGACGCGGCAGCCGGCCACGTCACTCCGGACGTGTCAGCCCTCCAGCGCCGCATCCATCGACTCGCCAACGGCGTTCAGCGTCATCTCGACGTGCTCGCGTCGGTGCGCGGTCGACATGAAGCCGGCTTCAAAGGGCGACGGGGCGAAGAACACGCCCCGCTTCAGGCACTCGCGAAAGTAGGTGGAAAAGAACTCCGTGTCCGTCTGCTTCGCGCCGGCATAGTCCGTGACCGGTCCTTCCGTAAAGAAGACGCCCCACATCGAGCCGACATGGACCCCGGAGACCGGGAGCCCGCGCTCCGTGGCCGCCCGCACGATCCCATCGACAAGCTCACCGGTCAGGCTCTCCAACCGCTCGTGGGGCCGGTCGCGCTCCAGCACGCGAAGCTGAGCCAGCCCGGCGGCCATGCCCAACGGATTGCCGCTCAGCGTGCCCGCCTGGTAGACGGGGCCGGTGGGCGCCAGCTGCTCCATGATCGCCCGCCTTCCGCCAAGAGCGGCGACCGGTAGACCTCCGCCGACGACCTTGCCCAACGTCGTGAGATCGGGGTCGACCCCGTAGCGCTCCTGCGCGCCGCCCAGGGCCACCCTGAATCCCGTCATCACCTCATCGAAAACGAGGAGCGAGCCTTGGGCTCGGGTAAGCTCGCGCAGGCCGGAGAGGAATCCTTCCGCGGGCTCGATCAGACCCACGTTCCCCATGACCGGCTCCACGATCACCGCCGCGATCTCGCCCGGAAAGCGCCCGAAGACGGACTCTACAGCCTCGAGGTCGTTGAAGGGGACCGAGCTCGTGAGCGCCGAGAGCGCGCTCGGAACACCCGGTGAGTCGGGCAGCCCGAGCGTGGCCACCCCTGAGCCGGCCTTGACGAGAAAGGAGTCGGCGTGGCCGTGGTAGCAACCGTCGAACTTGAGGATTCGATCGCGACCCGTCGCGCCTCGGGCCAATCGAACGGCGGACATCGTCGCTTCCGTACCGCTACTGACGAAGCGTACCATCTCCACTGAGGGTACGAGCTCGACGAGCAGCTCGGCCAGCTCCACTTCGGCCGGCGCGGGCGTTCCGAAGGTCAGTCCCGAGCCAGCGGCGCGTTCGACGGCCTCGACGACCTCTGGATGGGCATGGCCGAGGATGAGAGGACCCCAGGAGAGGACGTAGTCGACGTAACGGCGGCCAGAGATATCGTACAGGAAGGCTCCCTCGCCGTGATCCGAGAAGAAAGGCTCTCCGCCCACCGAGCGGAAGGAGCGCACGGGCGAGCTGACGCCGCCGGGCAACACCCGCCGGGCACGCTCCCACAGGCTCGAGTCGGCTATCGTCCCCACGCCGTCTCGAGCCCGAGCGCCGCGACCGGGAGGCGGCGGCCGAGGCGGCCCTTCGCACGGCCTGCCGCGGCTGGCGCGCTCCGAAGGACTCTCAGGACCCGCGCCGAAAGGTCGTAGTCGTGCGCATCCGTCACGACCGACTCAACGATCTGACCTGCTTCGAGAGGCTCGGCAGCCGTCAGATGTGTCACCCCGTCCACGTCGTCCGCCTGACCGGCGATCCGACCGAGCGCGATGCCCGCCGCTGCGGCCGGCTCGTCCACGATCGCCGTCCGCTGCTTGCCGACCTCGCCGGCCATCAGCTCGGCCGAGATCGCCCGCTGCACCTCCAGCAGCTCCTCTAGGCGCTTGCGCGCCAGGCTCTCGGGAACGAAGGAGCCCTCCATCTCCGCCGCCCGCGTGCCCTCCTGCGGCGAGAAGGCGAAGGCGCCCAACCGCTCGAACCGGATCTCCTCCAGAAAGTCGAGCAGAGCCCGAAAGTCGTCATCCGTTTCCCCGGGAAAGCCGACGAGCACGGTGGTGCGCAGGGTCAGTCCCGGCACGGCATCGCGGAGCCCCGCGATCTTCACCCTCAGCGACTCCTGCCGCTCCGGTCTTCGCATCCCCTCCAACACCGGGTCGCTTGCGTGCTGGATCGGCATGTCGATGTAGGGAAGGATTCTCGGTTCCGAGGCCATGAGCCGAATCAGCGGCTCGCGCAGGCCAGCCGAGTAGATGTACAGCAGACGGATCCATGGAATCTCGGTCGCTTCGATCAGGCGCGCGACTAGCGTTGAGATGTCGGTGCCGTCCCGGTACTCGCGGCCGTAGTGCGCGAGATCCTGGGCAACGAGGTTCAGCTCTACGGTCCCCTGCGCCTCCAGGCGCAGGGCCTCGGCGACGAGCCGCTCCGCTTCGAACGAACGATGCCGACCCCTCCATAGGGGAATCGCGCAGAACGCACACCCGTGATCGCACCCCTCGCTGACCTTCAGGTAGCGCACGTGAGGGCTGCCCTCGAGCGGAAGGCGTTCGCCGGGGTGAGCGGAGCGGGCGGCGGCGAGGAAGCCGCGTCGCTGAAGGGAGGGCACCAGGCGGTCGAGGTCTCGCAAGCCGAGGAAGAGGTCCACCTCGGGAAGCTCGGCCGCGAGCTCCTCTCTGTGCCGCTCGACCAGACAGCCCACAGCCACCAAAACTTTGCAGGCCCCGTTCTCCTTGAGTCTGGATGCCTCCAGAATCGCCCCGATCGATTCCTGCTTCGCAGCGTCGATAAACCCGCAGGTGTTGATCAGCACGACCTCGGCTTCGGCGAGATCTCGCGCCGTCTCGGCTCCACAGGCCTTGAGCGTGGCGAGGATTCGCTCGGAGTCGACCGTGTTCTTGTCGCAGCCCAGGCTGACCAAGCCGAGCTTCATCCCTGGAAGAGATCCACATTCGGGGGGGCATCGAACTGGAAATACCAGTCCGGGATCGGGGCGTCGGGCTCCAACCGTCCCAATTCCACGGTGCGGACGGTCTCGTTCTCTTCGATGATCTCGAACTTCCTGACCAGGTAGTTCTCGGCATCCACCCAGACGCGCACCCGCCGGTAAGGGGAGGCCTCCCGGGGAGTGAGCTCGATGAGATGCGCCGGCCGGTCGGTCACCACCTCCTCCAGGAGGTACGCCGCATCGTAGATCGTCTTCGCGTCCTCGAAGATCCGTCCCTGGAGATCTACCATGTGCGCGCCGGTCGTTCTCGCTTCGAGCGTGGAGCGGATGACCTGACCCGGATTCGTCGTCGGGTAGTAGAGCCAGATATAGGTGCCGTCCGCCACGATGACGTCCCCGACCGGATCCTCGAACTCCATCTTGAATCGTCCCCGGCCCTTCTGATACCAAACGCCGGAGCCGGTCCGGGTCCGCTCGAGTAGCGGAACCTCGATCGTCTGCGTGAAGTGCGCGCGGAGAGAGCTCAGCTCGTTGTACGTGCTCTCGGCGCGGGCGAGAATCTCGCGCACGTCCGGAGCGACTTGTACCGAGCTCGCGAGCCCGTCCGTCGTGCGGAAGGTCGCAGCGAGCGCCGCGGCGGCGGCCACGAGGGCGAGTGTCGCGCGTATCATGCGGCGTTCGTTCAACGTGCAGTGCTCCATACGCTTATGCACCAGGTTGATCTTCGGGCCTCCGTGAGACTACACGGTCTGAGGGGGGCCGTTCCGGCCGCAGCCGCAGCGGAACCGCTCAGGCCGTCGAAGGGCCTGGTCAGACCAGGCCTTTCCGCCGCTCCGTTCCCTCCAGGATCGCCGCGAGACCGTCCAGGCCCACGAGAACCTCCCGGGGCCGGGATCCGTCCGGCGGTCCGAGGACACCGGCGTAGTGAAGCTGGTCCACGATCCGCGCCGCGCGGCCGTAGCCGATCTTAAGGCGTCGCTGCAGCAGGCTCGTCGAACCCGAGGCGTTCGTGACCACGATCTCCGCCGCCTGCGCGAAGAGCTCGTCCCAATCCTCCAGCACGTCCTCCACGCGGTCCACCCTCGACTCTTCGGCCTCCAACTCGCGCACCCTCTCCAGGATGTCCTCCTCCTGCCGCGGCGCCTCCGCCTTCTCCTCGGCCTGCATCCGGTACCAGTCGACGAGGCGCTCCGTGTCGTCGCTCGAGATGTAGGCGCCCTGGATCCGGATCGGGTCGGCCTCCCCGGGCGGCAGAAACAGCATGTCGCCATTGCCGAGAAGGCTCTCGGCTCCGTTCTGGTCCAGAATCGTGCGGCTGTCCGTCTTCGAGGCCACGCGAAAGGCGATGCGACTGGGGAAGTTGGCCTTGATCAACCCCGTGATCACGTTCACGGACGGCCGCTGCGTCGCGATCACCAGGTGAAGGCCGACCGCGCGAGCCTTCTGGGCAAGCATGGCCAGAGGGCCCTCCACCTCAGCCTGGACGGTCATGATGAGATCCGCCAGCTCGTCGATGAAAAGTACGATGACCGGGAGCTCGCCCTCATCGTACTCTTTCAGGTATCCTTCCGGCATCCGCATCTCTTGACCGGCCGTCACGCGGCGGTTGAACTCGTCGACGTTCCTGCACGCGTTCGCGGACAGCAGGCCGTATCTGCGGCTCATCTCGTACACGGCCCATTTCAGGGTCGACGCCGCCTCGCTGTTCTCGACGACCACGGGATGCCGCAGGTGCGGAAGATCGTTGTAGACGCTGAGCTCCACCATCTTTGGATCCACCATGAGCAGGCGCAGCTCGGCCGGCGTGAAACGGCACACCAGGCTCGTGATGATCGCGTTGATGCAGATCGACTTGCCGGTTCCCGTCGCTCCGGCGATCAGCAGGTGGGGCATACGCGCCAGGTCGGCCACGTACGGGCGGCCGGCCAGATCGTGGCCGAGCGCGATGGGCAGTGCCGACCGGGTCCTCCGGTAGGCCGGTGCCTCGAGGACATCTCTCAACCAGACGACCTCGGGCTCGGGGTTCGGGACCTCCACTCCCACGGCTCCCTTGCCGGGGATCGGCGCCACGATTCTCACCGAGGGCGCCTTGAGGGCCAGGGCCAGATCGTCGGCCAGGGCGGATATCTGCCCGACCTTCACGCCGGCCGCGGGCACGACCTCGAACTGCGTGACCACCGGACCCGTCGTCCAGCCCGATATCCTCCCCTCGACCCGGAAGGTGTGCAGCTTGTCGACGAGAATCGTGCCGAGGGCCTCGAGCTCCGAAGGCTCCAACCCTCCACCGCCGGTTGACGGCGCGGTGAGAAGATCCAGCGGCGGCAGCTCCGTCTGCGAGAGGTCCGCTACATCCACGAGGCCGGGCTCACCCGGCGACTCCGCAGCACCTTCCGGGAGGTCGATCCCCTCTTCGGCGATCACCGCCTCGACCGGTCGATCCAGATCCCCGGGCTCGGCCTCCCAGGGCGACTCGGTGGCGGGCCGGGCGGTACGGAAGCCCTCGGCGACGGTCGCGAGCCACGAGCCGATGCGTCGGAGCGCTCGCCAGCCCAGCAGGACCAGCCGCTTGAGGCCGGTCCACGCGACACGGCCGATGCGGCCGATCACCCGGGCGACAGACAGCTCGAGGGTCAGCACCGTCGCGATGAGCAAGACGGCGACAACGATCAGCACCGCTCCGAGGGTTCCGAAGCCGGAGAGGAGCAGCGGGCCCACCTCGGTTCCGAGCCAGCCGCCGGACTCGGCGTCGAGCAGCCACGAGAGGGTGGGAAGGAAGACGAGCATAACGACCGCGAACGCCGATGCGCGCGCGGCGTTGCGGCGCTTGATCACGCCAAACGAGTCCAGCCCCCAGGCAAGGGCCGGAATCGCCACCAAGAATCCGAATCCACCGAACGCGGCCAGAAACCAAGAGTCCAGGAGGGCTCCGATCGGGCCTATGGGGTTGCGTCCCGTCATCACGCGAGGCCATCCGAGGGCGAGAAGCAACAGCACGCCGAGGGCGAAGAGAGCGACGCCAAGCGCCTCGTAGCGAGGGTGCTTATCGGTCTTCTTGTTCTTCTTGGGCTTCGACTTTGCCTTGGCCATCACCGGTCCTCGGCTAGGTCCGTTCGGACAGCGAGAACCCACCCGCCTCCAATCGGGGGACGGATCGGCTCACATCCAGCTCGGCACAGTACTCCAGGTCGGCCTTCAGCCCGATCTCGACGAGCGCCTCTCCGGCTGCCGTCGTGGCCAGGAAAGCAGCCGATGGCATCCCGATCTCTTTCGCCGCCGCGCGAGCCGAGCGCGCACCATCCGAGAGCCGGGCCTCGGGGACCGCCGCCGCCAATCCCTCGACGATCAATCCCGCGCAGAGGTGATCATCCAGACCCAGACGCCCCTCCTTGCCTGCACAAGCGATCAGGAGCCGGCTCGAAGGTCCCCCCCCAAGCCCGCCGCGGAGCGCCTTCGCAAATCTCTCGACGAGGGCGGCGCGATTTCGAAAACAACCCAGCCACAGCCCGTCCGCGCCCTCGCACCGGCTCAGCGTGCGGGTGCCGTTGGTCGTCGTGCACACGAGGATCTTGCCCGCCACCGATTCGGGATCGAACTCGAGTGGCGAGTTCCCGAGATCGAAACCCTCGATTCTCCGGCCGCCACGCTCTCCACACAACACTACGTCATCCTCGCCGATCGAGCGCCGCAGATCCAGCGCGTCCTCGACGGACTCGACCGCGTGGGCTCGCCTGGCTCCGGCTTCGAGGCCGGCGAGTAGGGTGGTCGTGGCCCTGACGACGTCTACGACGACGACGAAGGCGCCCGAGAGGTCTTCACCTTCCAGCTCTCCCGGTGTCGCGAGGACGTCGACGCAGATCGTCACCGGCGCACTCGATTCTTCAGAGACGCTCGATGAAGTGTGTGTCGACGTCACCGGCCTCGAAATCGGGGTGACTGAGCACGGTCTGGAGGAAGGGGATCGTAGTGTGAATGCCCTCTACGATGAACTCCTCGAGCGCATGGTACGCTCGGCTGAGCGCCTCCGGCCGGTCGTTGGCTCGGACGATCAGCTTCGCGATCAGAGAATCGTAATAGGGGGGGACTTGGTATCCGGCGTAGACGTGGGTATCGATCCGGACCCCGGGACCACCGGGCGCGTGGAAGGCGGTGATCGTGCCAGGTGATGGACGGAAGGCGTTCTCCGGGTCTTCCGCGTTGATGCGGCACTCGATGGCGTGGCCGCGGAGGGCCGGGGGCTCCCGCAGCGTGAGCTCCTCACCAGCTGCGACCCGAATCTGTTCCTTGACCAGATCCACCGCGGTGACCGCCTCCGTGACCGGGTGTTCGACCTGGATCCTGGTGTTCATCTCCATGAAGAAGAAGCTCCC
>JAUVMT010000160.1 GCA_030600085.1 Gemmatimonadales bacterium
CGGGGACGGCCAGCTGGGAGGGCGTGGTCTCAAGCTCGAACGGGCCTCCGTTCCACAGCT
The DNA here is from genome assembly GCA_030600085.1 of Gemmatimonadales bacterium. Lineage (GTDB taxonomy): Bacteria > Gemmatimonadota > Gemmatimonadetes > Palauibacterales > Palauibacteraceae. Next base: position 61 of record JAUVMT010000160.1, read on the forward strand.
TCACACGCACCCAGAAGCTCTGACCGGGTACGAGAACATCGTCCCCGGACTCGGCGACCAGTGTCACGGAAGCGGCCGCCAGGATCGCTTCCTGCAGCGTCTCGATTCGCTCGTCCAGAGCCCGGAGCATCGCCTGGTCTCCGCCCGGAGTATCGGCCGCGACTCCACCCGGGCCGGCTCTCCCGCCGGCTGAGCTCCGTGTCTCACGCAGCGCCTCGAGGGCACGAGCGAGAGCCGGCACGGCGCGCGAGGGAGCCAGTGCGACCAGCTCTCCACGGGCTTCCTCCAACAGATGCCGGTAGACAGCTATGGCCTCCCCAAGGCCATCTCCATCGGCCTCCGCCAGGCCCTCCCCTCCCAGCGCCCTCGCCGCGCCCGCCAGCGTCGTGTCGACGCCGGCGAAGAGTGAGGTGTCCGGCCCGGTCACGCGGCGCCGAACGAGCTCCAGCAACGTGACGCGAGGACCGCCGGGCTCGGCGGTACCGAAGTCCTGCGACCGGTGCTGGCTCCGGCTCCGCATCGCGAGCTGGTGATAGGAGCGGCCCAGAACCGGATCGAGCGTTCCCGTCTCGACCGACAGGGTCGACGCCTCCGGATCACGCCACGTGCGGCGGTAGAGCTTCAGGGGCGTCCACGCTTCGATCCCGTGATCGGCGTGCTCCGGAAAACGGGCCGGATCTCCGGCGGCCTCGAACGCCTCCCTTGCCAGAAGGCCCGCGACCTGGTGCTGTCCGTGGCCGTCGTTCGGCGTTCCCGAGAACACGGACACGATGATCTGGGGCCTGAAGACGCGAATCGCCCACACCACGTCGCTCAGGATCGAGTCGCGGGGCCAGTGGCCGAAGGTCTCTACCGCCGTCTTCGAGTATCCGAAGTCGAAGGCCCGCGTGAAGAACTGGCCTCCCCCATCCACGCGGCGTGCGGCGAGGAGCTCGCCGGTGCGCACGATTCCGAGGCCCTCGCCGAGCTCGGGCCCGATCAGATTCTGGCCTCCTTCGCCTCTCGTGAGCGAGAGGTACGCGGCCTGCGCCCCCATCCCTCGGGCGAGCACCGCCAGGAGGGCGGTGTCCTCGTCGTCGGGATGAGCCCCGATCATCAACACGCGCTTGATACCGTCGAGCTGGCGCATGAGGAGGGCCGCATCGACGACGCCCGGACCCTGTCCGGACCCGGGAGCGGCCTGCGCGGAGGCGTGGTTCGGCGGAAGGAAGCTCGCGTACCCCGCGAGGCTCAACGCGAGGAAGCAGGGGAAGAGCCGGAGACGCGATCGGACGTGTGCTGGCATCGCGCCGAAGCTACGCCGAGCCGTCGGGCGGGGAAAGCAACGGCCCGGGCCTATTGCTGGGGGACGCCAGCCAGTCACATCGTGGTGTCGGATGGGGATGGGATCGTGCGTGACCACGTACAGCTGAGGGAGAAGCCCCATGAAGGCCCGACTCATCACTCCGTTTCTCACCTGTCTTCTCGCCGTCGTCCTGGCCGGCCCGCTCGCGGCACAGGACGACGAACGGACCTACACCCGAGTGGCGCTCTGGCAGGTCGATCGGGCTCGCTGGTCCGACTTCGTCGAATGGTTCGAGCGCTATGACCAGCCCGTCATGGAGCAGTTGTTCGAGGACGGCACGATCGTCGAGTGGGGACTCGACGCCTCGTCGCTTCACCGCCCGGACGGCTACACCCACTCGACCTGGTTCTCCGCCACCAGCCTGGCCGGTCTGGAGCGCGTGCTGGACGCGTTCGACGTCGCGATGGAGGCTCATGGTGACGAGGGCTCCCGGGCTCTCGCCGACTTCGCCAGCATGATCACCAAGCACCGCGATTACATCCTTCGCGACTTGGTCCGGGGATCGAGCGGTGCGCAACTCGATGGGGGCTACTGGGTCGGCAGCTTTCTCAGCGTCAAGCCGGGCCAGGGCAGCGAATACCGAAGCTACTGGGACACCCACGCGAAGCCTATTTACGAGCGGCTCCTCGCAGACGGCACGATCGTCTCCTACGGACTGACTGTCGAAGACATGATCACGGAGGGCTTCGGAGGACGCACCAGGTGGTACATCGTTCCAAATGCGGATGCCCTGGACACGGTGCAGGCCGCCTTCCGGTCCTCTTGGGGAGACATGACGGAGGAGGGGCGCAGGGCCCGTTTGGCGTCGCTCTTGGCGGTCGTCGAGGAAGGGACGTTCCAGGAGTTCATGTCAGAGCTGAGCCACTACGCCGTCAAGGCGAACTGACCGGACCGGGAGCCGCCGCCCTCAGCCAGGCACGCGGGCATCCTGCTTCCCGGACCGCAGCTCCGCCCGGAACCACCAGACCACGACGAACGCGAGGGCCGCGATGCGAAGCGGCTCGGCTGCGAGCGGCAGGCCTACCGCCACCGCGATCCCGGGGGCCGCGAACCAGTAGTAGAGGCCGACCGCGAGGGCAGCGAGCCCCCGCAGGATGCGGCGGTTTCGGATCGGCAGCAGCATCGTGGCCGCCACGGCCAGCAGGTAACTGATCGCGGCCCAGAGCAGGATGTGCAGATAGACGTCCGGAGCCCCGGACAGAGGGACGTCGTCCAGCGTGAAATACCCGAGGACGAATCCGGGCAGCGCGGCGGCGAAGGCCCCAAAGGGCGATCTGAGCCAGGCGGAATCGTGGCGAGACGCGCTCAGCTGCTGCGCGATCGATTTCTCCGGCGCCAGGTCTATGCACGCCCTGGAGCACAGGTCGCAGCGAGCACAGCGATCGTTCGAGACGCTGAGCAGCGGACTCTGTCCGTACAGGCGCTCCACCGGCAGCAACGGACAGAAGGCGTTACAGAAGCCAGCCTTGAGGTCGAACGCCGCCCCGACGGCAAGGGCCAGAATCGCGACCGCTACGATCGCGATGGCGAGCGCCAGGCCGTCCTGGTTGAAGAGAAAGCGCCGGGCCGGAACGAGCAGATAGAAGAGCAGAATCCCGAAGAGGCTCGAGTAGGTCGCGAAGCGCTTCGTCTGCTTTCGGGTGCCGGCGCGGCCGGCGGACAGCAGGTTGAGCGTCGCCAGGGGACAGGTGTTTCTCCAGATGAGGGGGTTCAACAACAGAGTGGCGGGCACGAGCGGGATTGCCACGTTCCACAGAAGCGTGAGCGCGGGCTCGGGCCGCAGGACGAGGCCCGTCAGCAGGAGAGCCGTGAGAACCAGTCCGGCCGCCTGTGCGGCCTTCCACAGCCGCGCTTCGCGCATGCCCTGCCCCTCCCCCTGAAACCCCTGCGACTCAGCTACGCGTCGCGACCAGTCGGACAAGATCGACCAACAGATCCTCTCCTCCCGCGGCCGCGAACGCGACTCGGCCGGCGGCGTCGATCACGTACACGAGCGGTGGATGCACGATGTCGCCGGTCCGAAGGTCCCGCTCGCGCGGTACATCCCACCGGTCCAGCGCCTCTTCGACGACGCTCACCTCCCCACCGAGCAGGCGCTCGTCCGTCTCGAGTCCCAGCCTGGACGCGAGGTACTCGAGCCGACCCGGCGTGTCCCTCCACGGGTCCAGCGTCAGCACCACGGCGGCCGCGTCGACGCCTTCGGCCACCAGGCGGCGCCGTGCGGCGACCGTCTCGCGCACGATCAGAGGGCAGATCGTCTCGCAGTGACCGAACACGAAGGTGACCAGGAGGGGCCGCCCGGCGTACTCCTCGAGCGTGACGTTCGCTCCTGCCTGGTCCAGGAGGCCGAGAGCGGGGGCCGGTCGATCTTCGACCTGGAATCCGGCCGACAGGCCGCCGTCCGGTCCACGCGCCGAGGCCAGCTCTACGGGGGCGAACTCCGCCGACGCCGCGACGGCGACGCGCACCCTGGCTCCGGCGGCGACGATTCCGGCGACCAAGAGAACGGCTGACGTCGCCAGGGCCCATCGGCCGACCGGCCGGCTCGAGAGCGCTCGCAGCCCCGCCTGGACCTCGTCTCGCCATCCGATAAGGAGAATCCCCAACATGCCGAGCGGCTGGAAGATCAGGGCACCCCAGCCCTCCGGTCCGGGAAGGCCGTCCGGCCGCGTTCCGAAGCAGACCGCGCGGGTGCGCGCCAGCCACTCGGGCGGCGCGTCACCGGCCGGCCAGAGCGCGAGAGCCCACCAAGAGGCCGAAATGAGGGCGATCGTCGCGAGGCCGCCGAGGGCGACGGCCTCACGCCTCTCGAGCTTCATCTCCACATCCCGGCCATGCCTGATCGCTCACCCCACCTGCCATACGACCGAAAGCAGCTTCCAGTTCGTGAAGTAGTAGACCGCGAAGACGGCCAGGAAGACGAGCGCCATCACCATCGTTCCGGGAGCCATGCCGAAGCCGCCCGCCTTCTCCTGCGCCGCCTCCTCGTCCGCATCCGTGAGAGGCCGCGGCGGGTTCACGATCCCGTTAGGAACTCCGTGCATCGACATACGTCGCATCTCCTTCCATCGGCTGGCCCAGGAAAACGGACCATACGGTGACCAGGATGTAGATCGCTCCGCCCAGCGCGGCGATCAGCCCGCCCAGGGCCATCACCGTCACCACCAGGTTGACGGCGGGGGAGAACTGAACGTCGAATAGCGCGTCGCTGAACGTCATGTCCCAGTGGCGCCGCGGTATCCCAAAGGTCCCCGCGAAGGTCATCGCCACCGAGAAGATCAACATGCCGAAGGCGAACAGGTACGGCTGGATCTTCGCCAGCGGCCAGAACGCCACCTTCTTCCGGAAGATCAGCGGGATCACGTAGTAGGTGACCCCCATGAAGGCCAGCGCCGTGCCCGCGACCACGGTGGCGTGGAAGTGCCCCGGGATACGGAGCGTGTTGTGAGCGATGATGTTGATCTGCTCGGTCCCGAAGGTGACACCGGTGATGCCGCCCACGAACCCGAAGATGATCACCGAGAAGACGAGGGCGCTGAAGCCCGGATCCCCCCACGGGGCTCGCCGCAGCCACTCGAACATCCCCTTCGTAAGTCCCCGGACCCGCTGACCGACCTCGATCCCGGCGGGCACCGTGAAGCCGTGGATCATGCTGGCCAGCACGGCCATGTACATGAAGTAGCTGGTGTTGACGACCTTCCAGGTCGGGCCCATTCCCGGGTCCACCAGCAGGTGGTGGGCCGAGGCCATCGAGATGAACAGGATGTAGAGAACGAACGCCGTGCGGCTGATCTTTTCGTTGATCACGACAGAGCCCACCGTGAGGGCGCCCAGCAGGTACCAGACGGCCACCATTGCCGCCACGTTGATCTGCTGTGAGGAGTGGCCGAGGCCCCACCAGACCATCCGGTAGACCTGCGGGTCGACGTTTCCGATCCCGATCGACCACAGGAAGGTCGGGATGTAGATCGCCGCGCCGTGGACGAGCGTGATGACCGCGATGATCGCAGCGGTGATCGCTCCGTAGGTGACGAGCGGCACGGATCCCTCGTATGTCTTCTCCCGCTTCGCCACCACGAGCGAGCCGAAGAAGACCGCCACCGTGATCAGGGTTCCGACGGCGAAGAGGATCACGCCCAGGTAGAAGAGCGGGTGCGCCTTGAGCGGCACGTAGGAGGTGAAGAGGACGTCGGCGCGTCCCGTCCACATCGTCCACTCGACCATGACGGCGCCCAAGACCATGAGCCAGAACATGGACCAGCCCAGCTTCGGCGCCGGCACCCGGCGGTTCAGCAGCACGGGTCCGGCGAAGTAGAGGATCGCCCTCTCGAAGAAGATGATGTAGAAGATGAGCATGCTCATCC
>JAUVMT010000120.1 GCA_030600085.1 Gemmatimonadales bacterium
CGAGCGAGTGCGAGGGCGGCACGGCGTCACGGGTGACGGCGAGCTTTGCGACCGGGGACATCGTGGAGATGTACTTCGATGAGGCCTCACACTTTCGTGCTCCGGAGGCGGTCGCCAGGGGCGGGTCGCTGATAACGGCGCGACGGGGATGGTGCTCCGTCCGGTTCGCCGATCCGCCGGGTGCCAGGTCCGTGGAGGAGGCCGAGCCGTCGCGGGTGTCCGGCCGAGCGGGTCGTCTCTCGCTGCAGAAGGTACAGAAACGACCGGCACCGAAGCTTCCGGTCCTCTCGTCGGACCTCGCGCGTCTCCGCGTCGAGGAACCGAATCGGGCCGCAGATCAGGTCTAGGAGCTCCTAGCACTCGTGTAGAAGGGGCAGGGATGGGGCGGATGGGCTGGACGAAGTGCTCGTAGCAAATCGAAACAGGCAGCAGCCTCCAGGTAGGGCGTTCGCGCGAGCCCTCATCGCATGCGGGGTCTGTGTGCTGACGCTGGCCGGCCCTGGCCTCCTCGCAGACCCTCCCGATCCCGACCCGGACCCCGAGAACGCGCCGCCGAAGAGGATCGAAGCCAGCCTCGTCCTGCAGGGACCCGGCATCGATGGCGTCCTGGATGAGCAGGTGTGGCAGGACGCGGTCTTCATCTCCGACTTCATGCAGAAGGAGCCGAACGAGGGCGAGCCCGCCACTCAGCTCACCGAGATCGCCATCGTATACGACGGCGACGCCCTCTACATCGGCGCCCGGATGCACAGCTCCGATCCAGGGGCCATCGAAGCGCTGATGACCAGGCGTGATGACGCCGGCACGGCCGATCGGTTGATCGTCTCCTTCGACACGTACCTGGACCGACGTACCGCCTACAGCTTCGGGGTCACGGCGGCCGGCGTCCGCCTCGACTGGTACCACCCGGAGGACAACGAATTCAACCGAGACCGGACGTACGATCCGATCTGGGACGCCGCCGCAAGGATCACCGAGGAGGGGTGGACGGCAGAGATGAGGATTCCGTTCTCCCAGCTGCGCTTCAACGGCGGCGCCGAGCAGGTGTGGGGCATGAACGTGAACCGGTTCATCCCCGCGACCAACGAGGATGTCTTCTGGGTCTACGTGCCGAAGGATGAATCCGGCTGGTCATCCCATTTCGGTGAGCTGCACGGCATTCAGAACATCGGCTCTCCGAAGCGAATCGAGTTCCTGCCGTACGTGGCAAGCCAGGCGACCTTCACGAGCTCCTCTCTGTTGGAAGCCGCCGACCCGTTCCATGGCGCCACCGACCTGGACGCGCGCTTCGGGTTCGATTTCTCGATGGGCCTGGGCTCGAGCCTCTCCCTGGACGCCACCGTGAATCCGGACTTCGGCCAGCTCGAGGCAGACCCGGCCGTCGTGAACCTGAGCGCCTTCGAGATCTTCTTTCCCGAGCGGCGGCCGTTCTTCACCGAGAGCCGGCAGTCCCTGTTGGGCAACGGCCCCGACTACTTCTACTCGAGGCGCATCGGGGCCGCACCCCACGGCTACGTGGAGGGCGACTACACCGCGCTGCCGAATGTCACGACGATCCTGGGGGCGGCCAAGGTCACGGGTCGGCTCTCCTCGGGACTCTCCATCGGCGCGCTCGGAGCTCTGACCGACCGTGAATACGGGCAGTCGTTCGACCTCGAGACCGGCGAATTCGGCAGGCAGAAGGTGGAGCCGATGACGAGCTACGGCGTCCTCCGGCTCGAGCAGGAGTTCGGCGCCGAGGCTTCGACAGCCGGCCTCATGTTCACGGGCGTGCGCCGAAGCCTCGGAACCGATTCGCTGGCCAATCTCCTGGTCAGGCAGGCGTACGCCGGGGGCGCCGACTGGAACAAACGCTTCGGCAGCGGCGCCTACGAGCTGCTGGGCCACGTCGGCTTCAGTCACGTGGCGGGAGACTCGACGGCCCTGGAAGAGCTCCAGAGAAGCAGCACGCACTACTTCCAGCGACCCGACCAGGATCACGTGACCCTGGACCCGACCCGGAGATCGCTTTCGGGCTGGACAGCCTCCCTGCGGGCCGAGAAGCTGAGCGGAAACTGGCGCTGGGATGCCGGGACGTATATCGAGTCCCCGGGCTTTGAGATCAACGACGCCGGCCGCCAGAATCAAGCGGACTTCGTCGAGGGGTGGGCCGGTCTCTGGTACAACCATACCCAACCGGGTCGTGTGCTCCGGGACTGGCGAGGGGGCGTGTGGACGAACCAGCGCTGGAACTTCGGCGGGGTCCATCAAAACTCCAACTTCGGCGGCTGGGGCCGCATGACGTGGAAGAACTTCTGGTGGACGTGGTTCAACGTGAACTCCGGCATCCGCTCCCAGAGCCAATCGCAGACTCGAGGCGGCCCGCTGATGCAGAGGCCGCAGTGGTGGCGGGTCTCGGCCGGTCTCGGGGGCAACCGCGCCAACTCGACCAACTGGGGCCTCCAGCTCCGGCACGGCGGGGACGAGCTCGGCGGCTATCTTTACTGGGGCGAGGCGGAATTCAGCGTGCAGCCCAACGACCGTATCATCATCGGCGTGGAGCCCCGCTACGTCCGGCGCTCAGACCCAAGGCAGTATCTGACGACCGAGAGCGGGGGAAGCGACGTCACCTACGGCGAGCGCTACGTCTTTGGCTTCATCGAGAGAAGCGAGATCGCTGCACCGATCCGCGTCAACTACTCCTTCACGCCCGACCTCAGCCTGGAGGTCTACGCCGAGCCCTTCGCCTCCAGCGGGCTCTATTCGGACATCGGCGAGCTCGCCGCGCCCCGGACTTTCGATCTGAGGCTGTACGGCACGGACGGCACGACGATCGAACGCGACGGGGACGGCGACTACAATATCACCGACGGCGAGGACCAGTTCACGATCGGCAACCCGGACTTCAACGGCCTCTCATTCCGAAGCAACCTCGTGATGCGCTGGGAGTGGCGGCCCGGGTCGACCCTGTTCGTCGTGTGGCAGACGAACCGCTCAGACTTCCTGGACGACGGGACGCCGGTGAACCCGGGCTCGCTCTTCGATGCCTTCAGCTCGCCCGGCGACAACGTGCTGTCGGTGAAGCTTACATACTGGCTGCCCTTCGACTGAGGTCGGGGACGTCCGCGGCAACGCGCGGAACGAACCGACCGCCTGGACGAGTTGCGGTGTCGGCTCGTCCCCTAGAGCGTCCGGGCCTGGGGTAACGGGGTCGCGGGAGGAGCTGGCGCACTCTCCACTTCGCCCGGAACCATTGGTACGCGCGGCGCCAGCGCGCCGTGCGGCAGGACGTGCAGAGCCGGCGGCGCAGTAGGTAGCACGAAGGCCCTTATGTGCGGTGCCACCGCGGAGTGCGGCAGGACGTGGACGTCGCCGTCGTCCGAATGCCACCGGAACGAGTGGGGGCCACCCTCGGGAGCGACGAGCACGTTCTCACAGTCACCCTCGGTGGGCTCCTCGAGCGTTACCGTGAAGCTGCGACGCTGACCATCCCTGATGACCGTCACCTCGGTGGGGCCGGCCTCCGCGCCACGAACCGCGCGGGCCACGTCACCCGGACCCTCCACCGACTTGGAGCCAACGGCAACGATCACGTCCCCCGCCTGGATACCTGCGGTCGCCGCCGGCGAGTCTTCCGTCACGGAGGTGACGAGAGCTCCGTCACCGCCCTCGACCCCGAAGTAGTCGCCGAGCTGATCGGAGAGGCCTTGCAGCCGCACGCCCAAGCGGCCGCGTCCGCCGCGCACGATCACCACCCGACGCTCGCCGCCCTCACCCTCCTCGTCTGCCTCGACCTCTACGATGCACTCGAGCATGCGCTCTCGGGCCGCCCGCACGTGTTCGCGAGCCTCGCGCATCTCCTCCCCTGAGAGACGCATCTTCTCTCGCATCTCGCGCAGCTGCTCTTCGGAGAGGCGCATCCCGTCACGGGACTCGCGCAGGTGCTCGCGCAGCTCCTCCATGCGTACCCGCATCTCCGGTCCGACCGCGTAGGCCAGAGCTCTCGCCGCGCCAGAGCGTTCGCCCAGTTCCACGGCGATCGTCTGCTGCGATCCGCTGCGGAAGACACCAAGGCTCACGCTGCGGCCTGGAGGCGTCTCGCGAACGAAGCGAGAGAGCACCGCCACGCTCTCGACACGCTCGCCGTTCCAGGTCGCGATCACGTCACCCTCCTGCAGGCCCGCTTCCGCGGCCGGGCTCCCTTCGCTCACGCTCTCGATGAACGCGCCGTGCTCGTCGCGCAAACCGAGGCGGGACACTTCCTCCGCCGACACGTCGCGGAGGGATACTCCCAGATACGCTCTGGAGCCGGCCACCTGGGCGCGCACGATCCGCTCGCGCACCCGCACCTCGGCCTCGGTCCGCTCCTGCGCCTCGGTTCGCTCCTGCACCTCGGTTCGCTCCTGCACCTCGGCCCGCTCCCGCTCATCATCTGGTTCCTGCGCCTGCACCCCGGAGGGCGCGCCCAGCAGGAAGAACGATCCAAGTATCGCTGCAATCTGAAGCCGCATCATCACTTCCGTCTCCGTTGGGGTTCTATTCCGAACATGCATGGATATCGACGATCATGGCCGGCCATGGGCGAGCGACCGTCCCCGCGCTCAGCACGCCCCCATCATCTCGGCCGTCGCATGATGGACAGCTGGCGCACGGGGACCGTTGTCCGGGCAGGTCCCTAGGAGATCCGGTAGCGCAGCGAGCCTCGCAGCTCAGTCGAGGGACGGATCACGCGCAGAGCGCCCGGCTCGACCTCGTAGGCAACCGGGCCCGACCCCGCCGGCTCACCGTCGATCGTCACAGGCATGGGAGAATCCGCCTCCACGCGCACGCGCCGCGCCCGACGGTAAATGACGTGCCGGCTTCGATGATGGCGTCCCATCAGGACGCGGGGCACGAGGCCGAACAGCCGGGTCGCGGAGAGAGCCGGCAGCACCATCACGTCGAGGAGGCCGTCGTCGAGTTCGGCCAGGGGCGCAACCGGAATCCCCCCGCCCAGGAACTTGCCGTTCGCCACCACGACGTTCGTCAGGTCCAACGTCATCTGTTCATCATCCAGCGTGATCTCGGCGCGAAAGGTGGCGGCGCTGGCGACGTTGTCGAGCGCCATGCGCAGGTACACGGCGGAGCCCCAAGTCCGCTTGAGCTCCTGGTCGAGGCCCGCGGCGACGTCGCCACCCAGACCGGCAATCGAGTTGATCGCCATCCTGCCCGGCCTCTCGGCATACACGCGCACGAGGTCCATCGGCCTCGCTCGACCCGTGACGACAACCTCCGCGGCTCGATCCAGGTCGAGCGGGAGCCCGAGCGAGCGCGCCAGATCGTTTCCCGTTCCGAACGGTAGGATTCCCAGCGACGCGCCCTCGGGCGCCGACGCCAGTCCGGAGGCGACCTCGCTCACCGTTCCATCGCCGCCCGCCGCGACGAAGAAGCGCACACCCCTCGCAAGGGCCTCGCGAGCCAGCTCGCGCGCGTGTCCGGGCCCGCTGGTCCAGCGCACGCCGATCTCCGAGATCGGGGCGAGCAGCCTCTCGATCAGGGGAGCCGAGATCTCACGGACGGAGCCAGGGTGCGCGATCACCAGGACGGGCGTCGACGATCGAGTGGTCGAGGGTACCAGGCTTCAGCCTCCTGTCGGGTCGTTCGGTCCACCCGACTCACAGCTATCTTCAATCGGTATCGTTCAAAGGTAGCGACACGCGGAGTGCATCTTCCAACCATTCATGGATCAGCACCGTCTTAACGTGCGAGAGAAGAAAACGCCAAGAGAGAGATCGAAGCTGATCGAACACGCGTTGGTGCCGGATACGGATCTGGATCTCCACGACGCCGCCCTCGCCGCAGAGGGAGATTCCGGAGCGTTCGAGCGACTCTACCGGCGGCACGTGACCAGGATATACGGCCTGGCGCGACGGATGGCGGGTCCCGATGACGCCGACGAGCTGACGCAGGACTCGTTTGTTCGAGCCTGGCAGAAGATCGCGCAGTTCCGCGGCGAGGCGGCGTTCGGTTCCTGGCTCTACCGCGTGGCGATCAGCGTGATCCTCGGACATCGTCGACGCCTCGCCATTGACCGGGAGCGCCTGGCGCCCGAGGAATGGAATCGAGAGGGCGGACCGTCGCACGAGAGGAGCTCGGAGATCGGAATGGATTTCGAAACCGCGATCGAGCGACTGCCCGCCCGGGCCCGGCACGTGTTCGTGCTGCACGAGGTGGAAGGCTACAAGCACCGCGAGATCGGGCGGATGTTGAAGATCACCACCGGAACGTCGAAGTCGCAGCTGCACAGGGCGCGAATGCTGCTGCGCGCGACTCTGGCTTGAGCGCCCCCGAGACGGGCGCCCCGGCGAAACCGAGAAGGATGGCATAGAGATGAGCGACGGCGCGGATACCTGGCGAGACCGGTTGTCCGACTACCTCGACGAAGCGCTCGAGGGCTCGGAGCGATCCGAGCTCGAGGAGCACCTGGAGGGGTGCGAGGAGTGCCGGGAGACGCTCGTCGAGCTCCGGCAGGTCGTCGCGCGAGCCGGGCGGCTCGTCGACGCGCCTCCCGCCCGGGACCTTTGGCCCGGGATCGCGTACCGGATTCGCGAGACCGAGGAAGGCGAGCGCCACGACGCGAGCACGGTAACCGGGAGAGCCGGGGAATCGCCTGGACGCCGCGGAAGAAGCTTCACCTTCAGCATGCCCCAGCTGGCCGCTGCAGCCGTCACCCTCGTCGCCCTGTCGTCCGGAATCGCCTGGCAGATCGCCGGCGGATTCTCGGCGCGGCAGGCCGAACCGGTGAATCCGATCGCACAGCCGCCGGTGCAGACCGATCTGCTGCTGGCCTCGCGGATTGCCAGCAACGACTACGAGTCGGCGATCGCGCAGCTCGAGCGCGTGCTGGATCTCGGACGCGAGAGGCTCGACACGGCTACGGTGCGCAAAGTGGAGGAGAAGCTGGCACTGATCGACAAGGCGATCGACGAGGCGCGGCAGGCTCTCGCCGCCGATCCGTCCAACGCCTACCTGAACCGGTATCTGGCCGGAACCATGCGGCGGAAGCTCGACCTTCTGCGTCGCGCCGCCGCGCTGACTGAATTGTGATTTTTCGTGATCGCGTGAACCACACG
>JAUVMT010000211.1 GCA_030600085.1 Gemmatimonadales bacterium
CCAGTCCTCGAGCGTAGAGGTGTCGAAGGCGATGCGGGCGGGCAGCGGTGGCGTCGAGATCTCACGGATCACCGGCTCCGCGGAGGGGATGCCGACTTCTAGCACCCACGATCCGTCCAGCCGCACGACGAGGGTCCCGTCGTCGAGGCGTGCGGTGCTGACCTCGGTTCCCTGGGTCATGGCTTTCGGCGTGATCCGGCTCCTGGGTTCGGGTGACTGCGTGCCCTAGGGTCGCGCTCGGCGCGGATTCTCGGCAACGTACTCGGGTGCTCGCCGCGGAACCACCGCCGCTTTAGCTTCGGGTCGTGCCCTACCGCCGAACAACTTCCTCGAGAGCCTATGACGGGCGGATTGCGGGTCGCCTCGCCGCGGTGGCGGCGGGCGCGGCGCTACTGCTCGTGTGCTCCGCCCGGCCCGTAGCCGCTCAGGGGGATTGCGACGTTCCGCCGGAGTTGACGCTCACCCGCCCGGACCCGGAGGGCGTGCCGACGGAGGTCACGGTGGGAGCCTATCTCGTCGATCTGTACGCGATCGACGACGCAGACCAGACGTTCTCGGCGGACTTCTTCTTCGTGATGGCATGGGGAGACGAGCGGCTCATGGACGTCGATGGCCGGTCTCTGGCCGGCTGCGAGGTGCCGCTGGCGTCGGTCTGGGCCCCGCGGGTGGTGGTCCTGAACGAGCGGCAAGTCAACAAGAGCTTCGCCGAGACTATCCACATCGGGCCGGGCGGGCTCCTGGAGTATCAGCAACGCTTTCAGGGAGAGTTCACCAATCGAATGAACCTGCGAGACTTCCCGATGGATCGGCAGACGTTGACGTTTCGCGTTGTGCTCGGGGGAGCCCGGGCCGAGGAGATCGCTCTCGTGGAGGATGAGAGAACAGGCGGCGCCGATGAGTTTTCCATCGCGGACTGGACCGTATCGGGGAGCTCGGCGTCGTACGAGCGGTTCAAACTGCTCACCGTGGATCAGTACTTCCCGCAGGTCACCTACCGCACCGAGGTTCGGCGGAACCGGGCCTACTACGCCCAGAAGGTCTTCCTCCCGCTCATCCTGATCGTCTGCATGTCGTGGGCGGTCTTCTGGATCGACCCGAAGCTCGTGCCGCCCCAGATCGGGATCTCGACGTCAGCCGTCCTGACGTTGATCGCGTTTCTGTTCAGCCTCGCCTACACGCTGCCGAGGCTCTCCTACCTGACACGTGCAGACCGGTTCGTGATGGGCGCCACGGTGCTGGTCTTCTTCGCCTTCGGCGAGGCCCTCCTGTCGACGGGACTCGCCGGGAGGGGTCGGGAGGAAACGGCGCTCCGAATCGATCGAGTGTCGCGACTCGTCTTCCCGACGATCTTCGCGGCCATCATGCTGTACGCCCTCGTGCTCTGAGCATCGAAGCGAGCGGCTCCGATGGCTGATCCGACCGGGCGCGCCCCCGTGCTCTTCCTCCACTCCCTCGGCGGGACCGCGGCCCAGTGGCAGGCGCAGATCCAGCACCTGATGCCCGAGCGTATGGGCCTTGCGGTCGATCTGCCCGGGCACGGGGTTTCCGACGCCGCGGAGGGGGGTGACTACGCGCCCGCGGCCGTGGCCTCAGAGATCTGGTCGATCATCGATGCTCTCGGGCTGGCCTCCCTCGCTCTCGTCGGTCACAGCTACGGCGCGGCGGTGGCGAGCGCGCTCCTGGCCGAGAGACCCCGCGACGTGGCGGGCATCCTCCTGGTGGATCCCGGCACGGACCGCCGCCTCGATCCGCCGGAAGAGATCGCCGAGTTCCTGGGCTCCCTGGCGTCCGGCTCCTACGACGTCATTGCCCACTACGAGGCGGCGCTGACCGGAAGCTCTAAGCCTACGAAACATAGTGTGTTGGAGTCTCTAGCCGAGACACCACGTGAGGTGGTTGTAGGTGCGCTCGGCTCGCTGCCGAGCTTCGATCTTGTCACACCGCTGCTCGGGTTCGACGGCCCCGCGCTGTCGGTGATCGCCGAGCAGTACGATGGTCCCGCCGCCCTGCACCGAGTCGTTCCGAACCTACCGGTCCGGACGCTCTCCGGAGTCAGCCACTGGCTGCACATGGACGACCCCGAGGCGTTCAACGCTCTTCTGGATGAGTTCCTGGAGCGGGTGGACGAGGCATGATGACGCCCTGGGTCCGCCGGCTGCTCATCGCCAACGTCGTGATGTTCCTGGTGAGCGCCTCCTCGCCCGAGGTCATGCGGGCGCTGATGTTCGTGCCGGTCCTGCTCCCCTACCGGCCGTGGACGCCGGTGACCTACATGTTCCTCCACGGCGGCTTCATGCACCTGCTGTTCAACATGATCGCCCTCTTCTTCTTCGGCCCGCGGCTGGAGACGCGGCTCGGCTCGAAGAGTTTCCTCAACCTCTACCTCATCAGCGGGTTGACCGGGGCTCTCCTGTCCGTCCCGTTCAGCCCGAACACGGCGATCATCGGCGCCTCGGGCGCCGTCTTCGGCGTGCTGCTCGGCTTCGCGCGCTACTGGCCGAAGCAGCGGATCTACATCTGGGGCGTGCTTCCCGTGGAGGCGCGCGTGCTGGTCATTGTGATGACCGCCCTTTCCCTGTACGGTGGTTTCGGCGGTATGCAGGACGGGGTCGCCCACTTCGCCCACCTCGGCGGGTTCATCGGAGGCTACGGCTACCTGCGGTGGACGGAGAGCCGGTCGCCGGCCAAGAAGTTCAAGGCGGCCGTGGACGGGACGGCCAAGCGGCGCTGGGAGACCGAGGGCACGAAACTGGAGCGCTGGTCCAGCATCGATCGGGAGTCGATGCACGAGATCAACCGTGATCGCTTCGACGAGATCTGGGAGAAGCTTCAGACCGCCGGCGCGGGAAGTCTCAGCCAGCGCGAGCAGGCCTTCCTGGACCGCTTCAGCGCCGAAGGGGGTTTAGGCCCGGTCACGAACGGTCGTGACCGACCGTGACCGGCCGTTCTCACTACAGGTCCTTGAGCGGGGCCGTCAGGCGAGACCCGATGATCAGGATGCGCCGACCGAGCGCCCGGACGATCCTCCTCGCGGCGTCCATGTGCGCCGGCACGCACTTCGCGAGCGCAGTCGGCGCGGCGCAGCCGGTCACCGAACGAACTCCCAACATTCAGGGCACCTGGGTGACCTCCCCCTGGACGGTCTACTTCCAGTTCGCCCACCGCTTCGAGGTCGTGGGCGACCCGACGATCGGAGACATCTTCACGGATGGGAAGGTCGTCAACTACCCGACCTTCGAGCTCGCTATCGGGCTGTTCTCGGGCTCGATGGTGGGGGTCCGCTACAGCAGCAACTCCCTGGTCCAGGCCAACTTCAACGAGTGGCAGCCCTACCTGAAGTGGGCGCCGATCCGAGGAGTGGGGAACGGCAAGCCATCGCTCTCGCTGTTGGGGGCATACAACGGAGCGTCGAAGAGCTTCGATGCCGAGGTGTCGGGGGAGACGCGGTTCGGTCCCGCTCAGATCCTGGGGGCCGTCCGTGGATTCACGAACCCGTACAGCGTGCCGGACAGCGTCGACAACGCCTCGCTCGCACTGGCCGGCGGCCTCGGGTTCAAGATCACCCGTTACCTGCAGATCGGGGGTGACGTGGGCGGCATCGTCGCCGGACTCGACGGTATCCCCGCTGCCTGGAGCGCCCAGGTCGGCATCGGCATTCCGTTCACGCCACACACCTTCTCGGTGGTGGCCACGAACGTCGCCAGCGGGACGCTCCAGGGGGTCTCGGCGGGCGTCAAGGGCGCGGTGTTCTGGGGCTTCGAGTTCACCGTTCCGTTCAGCGGCTTCGCGCGCTGGGGAAAGATCTTCAAGCCCGAAGAAGTCGCCGAGGAGGACTTCGAGCCGCCGCCGGGCGGCGCCGTGGTCGAGGTCCAGATCTCGCGCTTCTCCTTCGGCCCTTCCGAGCTCCGAGTCCCGCCGGGAACGACGGTGCGCTGGATCAACAAGGACCCCGTGGTCCACACGAGCACATCCGACTCGGACCTTTGGGGGTCTCCAGGGCTCGCTCCGGGCGAGAGCTTCTCGTTCACGTTCGAAGAGCCGGGGGACTATCCCTATCACTGCATCCCGCATCCGGTCATGAAGGCGACAGTGATTGTCACAGGACTCGAGGATGGATCGTCCTAGAGAACGGGGGATCCCCTCCTCGGGCAAGGGCGGACAGGACCGGGCCGGTCCGCCCGCCGCCGGCGGGTGGCCGAGCCTATCGATTCCTCAGCTCGA